>CP132901.1:300000-599419 GCA_031446085.1 Arsenophonus sp. | reverse complement strand
GAAAAGCAGATACAGAAGAATCTACACCACCAGATATTGCTACAGCTACTTTAATCTTTTTATTATTTTTCATAAAAACTAATTTTAAAAAAATACTCTGTTTTATAAAATATATTTTAAAATAACTACTTATAACTCATAAAAAAAATTACTGATTTTTATAAATAAAACTAATATTCTATTTTAGTAATTTTATTACAGGAAAATTTTCATTTATAAAAAATTCTAAACAAGCATTACCTCCAGTTGAAATATAAGAAAATTTCTGTTTTAAATTCAATAATTCTATCGAAGATATAGTTCCACCTCCGCCAACAATAGAACAAATATTTTTATTATTTAAAATACTTTCAGCAATCATTTTTGTTCCTTTTCTAAAACAAGGATTTTCATATGCTCCAATTGGTCCATTCCATAAAATAGTTCTAGTTATTTTGATAATACGAATAATTTTCTTTATTGTTTCAGGTCCTAAATCAACAATTTGATCCTTACTTCCAATTTGATTAATTGGCTTTTTAAAAATATTATTTAATGTATATGATTGAGAATTTTTTTTTTGAACATAAACATCTACAGGAATAATAACTTTTTTAAAAGATAAAATTTTTTTAATTTTTAAAATCATCTTTTTGTTATAAAAAGATGACAGTTTAAAGTTGCATGTTTTTACAGAAATAAAAACATTAGAAATTTCTCCACATAAAATAACATAATCTACCTTTTTAATTAAATTATCTAATATATTTAATTTTGTAGATATTTTTTTACCACCAAGAATTACAGTTATTGGTCTAATAAGACCTGAAAATATATTTTTTAAATTTTTTATTTCATATAAGAATAACTTTCCAATACACGTCTTTTTTACAAAATTTACTACTCCATAAGTAGATGCATGTATTCTATGAGCAGTTGCAAAAGCATCCATTACATAAATATCACATAAATTAGCATATTTTTTAGATAAAAATATATCATTTTTAAATTCTCCTATATTAAATCGAACATTTTCTAATAATATTAATTTTGAATTATCAATGATTTGTATACCATTTAAATAATTTTTAATAAAACGAATAGGAAAATCAATATATTGTGATAAAATTTTACTAATAGGATATAAAGAATATTTTTTATTAAAACTTCCTTCAATAGGATTACCTAAATGAGACATTACAATAACTTTAGCTCCTTGATTTAAGGCAAAATTTATAGTACGTAAAGATTCACGAATACGCATATCAGAAATCATTCTTCCATTTTTTATTGGAACATTTAAATCTGAACGAATTAACACTCTTTTACCAAATAAATTTAAATCAGTTATTTTTTTGAAGTTCATATTTTTTTATATTTTTTTAGAAATCATAAAGATTGCAGTATCTAACATTCTATTTGCAAATCCCCATTCATTATCACACCAAACAAAAACTTTAATTAAATAATCACCAGAAACTTTTGTCTGCGTAGAATCAATAATAGAACTATAAGAATTATGATTAAAGTCTACTGAAACTAAAGGCAACTCATTATAACTCACTATATTTTTATAAGTAGTTTTTGAATAATGTTTTAAAACTTTATTTACCTGACTTACTGTAGATTTATTTTTAACTAAAACACTTAAATCTATCCCTGTTACATTAATTGTAGGAACCCTTAATGATATAGCATCAAAATTATTTTTAAATTTTGGACATACACGAATTACACCTTCTTTTAGTTTTGTACTAATAGGAATAATAGACTGAATTGATGATCTCGTTTTTCTTAAATCAGCATTATAATTATCTAATATAGATTGATCATTCATCATAGGATGAATAACAGTAGCAATTGCAGATTTTATTTTAAAATTTTTATCTAAAATTTTAATTACTGGTATAATACAATTAGTAGTACATGATCCATTGGAAACTATCTTATGATTATCATTTAAAGTTTTTTCATTCACTCCATAAATAACAGTATTATCTAAATTTTCTTCTCCTAAATGAGAAAATAAAACTTTTTTAATACCATTCTTTAAATAACATATACCATCTTCTTTAGTTCCATATATTCCTGTACAATCCAAAACTATATCAATATTAAATTTTTCCCAAGGAACTTCTTTAATTTTAGAATAATTAAATATATAAATAATATCATTTGCTACAAATAATAAATTATTTTTTAAAGAAACATCTAACGGAAAAACTCCATGAGTTGAATCATATTTTAATAAATATGCTATTGATTTTGATTTAGTAATTTCATTGATCGCTGTAACAACTATTTTTTTACGATATTTTGATTCATAAAGTGCTCTTAAAATATTACGTCCTATACGACCAAATCCATTAATTGCAGCTCTAATCATTCATTAAATATCCTTTTTTTAATAGTATATTAAAAATTAAATTTTCTTAATTATTTCCTTAATAATTAATTTTTATATATTATTTTTTTACTTAGTAAAAATTTAGATTTTTTTATAATATTATTGACATTTATTTTAAATAAATTAAATAAATCATTTGAAGATCCAGAATATCCAAATTGATCAACTCCAATTATAAAACCATTATCTTTAGAAACATATTTATACCAAAAATTAGATGTAGAAGCTTCTATTACAATTCTATTTAGAATATGAGAAGGTAGAACTGACTCACGATAAGATATATCTTGTGATTCAAATATATCTACAGATGGAATAGAAATCACTCTTATATAATAACCTTCTAAAATTAATTTTTCATATGCTTCTATTGCTAAATTAACTTCAGAACCAGTTGCAATTAAAATTAATGATGGTTGATGTGTAATACTATTATCTCTGATAATATATCCACCTCTACTAACATTATTGAGTTGTGATTGATTTCTAAATATATATTTTAGATTTTGTCTAGAAAATACCAATACTGTTGGACCTTTTTTTCTTTCAATGGCATTTTTCCATGCAAAAAAAGATTCAATTTGATCACAAGGTCTCCAAACACTAATATTTGGAATATTACGTAAATGTACTAATTGTTCAATAGGTTGATGTGTTGGCCCATCTTCACCTAATCCAATAGAATCATGAGTGTAAACAAAAATAGTATTAATTTTCATCAAAGCTGCCATACGAACAGCATTACAAGCATATTCAAAAAAAATTAAAAATGTACCTCCATATGGTCTAAATCCACCATGTAATGCAATACCATTCATTATTGCAGACATTCCAAATTCACGAACTCCATAATATATATAATTACCATTTGGATTACTATTAATAATATTTGATCCAGACCATATCGTAAGATTACTATTAGATAAATCTGCAGATCCACCTAAAAGTTCAGGAAGCATTTCACAAAAATATTCTAATATTATTTGAGAAGATTTTCTTGTAGAAATATCCATTGGATCATTTTTTAATTTATTCAAAAAATGATAAGTTTTTTGGTTCCAATTATCTGGTAAAAAACCCTTTATTCTTCTTAATAATTCTTTAGAAAGATCAGGATATTCTTTTTGATATTTTAAAAAAATTTCATTCCATTTTTCCTCTTTTTTAATACCTATTTTTGATTGATTCCAACATTTATAAATGTCTAATGGTATTTCAAAAGGTAAATATTTCCAATTTAATTTCTTTCGAATATCATCAATATCCTTTTTATTAAAAGGTGATCCATGAGCTTCTTTAGAACCCGCATATTTAACTGAACCATAACCAATAATAGTTTTAAAAATAATTAAAGTAGGTTTTTCAGTAATTCTAATAGCTTTTCGAAAAGCAAGTTTAATTGATTTATAATCATGTCCATTAATATTATTAATTACATTCCATCCATAAGCATTAAAACGTTTAGCAGTATCTTCACAAAAATAATCTTTTACATATCCATCAATAGATATACCATTACTATCATATATAACAATTAATTTTCCTAATTTTAACTTTCCAGCTAAAGAACAAACTTCATGCGAAATACCTTCCATCATACAACCATCTCCAACGAAAACGTAGGTATGATGATCAATAATATTAAATTTTTTTTGATTAAATTGTGCACCTAAAGTTTTTTCTGCAATTGCTAATCCTACTCCATTAGCAATACCTTGACCCAACGGTCCAGTAGTTGCTTCTACCCCAATAGTATGTCCATATTCAGGATGACCAGGAGTTTTAGAAAATAATTTACGATAATTTTTTAAGTCTTGAATAGAAATTGCATATCCTGTTAGATGTAATATACTATATAATAGTATCGCAGAGTGTCCATTTGACAATATAAAACGATCTCTGTTTATCCAATTTGGATTGGACGGATTAAATTTCATATAATCACGCCATAAGACTTCAGCAATATCTGCCATACCCATTGCTGTCCCTACATGTCCTCCTGATTGGCTATAATATACCGAATCTATGCTTAAAAAGCGAATAGCATTAGCAAGAATTTTTCGATCAATCATCGTTTTATATCCATTTTTATATAAACACTAAATGTTAATACTTAAAAAGTACCTTATATTTTATTTTTACTTAAAATAGTATTCCAAATACTTTTTTTTTTATTTTTTTTTTCTATTAATTTTAAAAAATTAATATGACTATTTATTTCTTCAGAATTTGCATAAACTTTTTTAAGTTTTAAATTATTTTGATCGATTTGTAAATTATCATTTGTATTTTTATTATTATTTTTAATATTTTCTATTTTTTTAGAAAAATCTATTATTTTTTGTCCTTTAGTCATCTCCAAATAAATTTTGGCTAATATTTCTGCATCTAGTAATGCACCATGTAGCATTCTATTCGAATTATCTATATTATATCTTTCACATAAAGCATTTAAATTATTTTTTTTACCTGGAAATAATTTTCTTGCCATTACTAATGTATCTAATACTTGACATTGATCTTGAATTAATAGTAATTTTTTACTCATTCTGGAAAACTCATAATTAATAAAACCAATATCAAAAGGAGCATTATGAATAATTAATTCAGAATTTTTAATAAATTCTAAAAATTTATCAGCAATTTCAGAAAATTTTGGTTTGTCTTTTAAAAAGACATCATCTATACCATGAACACGAAAAGCTTCTTTATCTATTAAACGATTAGGTCTAATATATTCATGAAATGTTTTACCTGTTATACATCTATTTATAACTTCTACTGCACCAATTTCAATAATATTGTGTCCTTCGTAATGCAAACCAACTTTATTCATTCCAGTTGTTTCTGTATCAAGTGCAATTTGTCTTTTAATCACTATAATAAAAACTCCTTAAAATGTATAAAAATTTAATCATTTAAATTATTTAGAGTATATCAAAAAAATGAAAAAAATTGAAATTTTTACTGATGGTTCTTGTTTAGGAAATCCAGGACCAGGTGGATGTGGAATAATTTTAAAATATCATAAATATAAAAAAATATATAGTAGAGGATATTTCTATACTACAAATAACAGAATGGAATTAATAGCAGCAATTACTGCAATAAAAATGTTAAAAGAAAAAAGCGCAATTACTCTCACTACAGACAGTCAATATCTTTATTTAGGAATAACAAAATGGATCTATAATTGGGAAAATAAAAAATGGAAAAGAAATAAAAAAAAATCTGTATTAAATATAGATTTATGGAAAAAATTAAAAAAATTAATAACAAAACACCAAATTACTTGGAAATGGATAAAAGGTCATTCAGGATATCTTGAAAACGAAGAATGCAACAAATTGGCAAATTTAGCTGCTATTAATCCAACAGAAAATGACTTAGGTTATCAAAAATAGTAGTTTTTTGTAGAAAAAAATAATCAATATTTTCAATATTAAAAAATATTATGTTAAAAATTATCATTAATATTAATGAATATAAAAGATAAAAATTACTAAAAAATTTTTTATATAATTATTTATAAAATTAACATTTTAATCAATAACACTTGAATTTTAATTAAAAATAAATGTATATTTAATTTTTAAAAAATATCAGTTTTACCAAAGTAATAAATAGAATGGAGAAAATTTTTTGTGCTTAATATAAAAAATCATGAAATTATTGTTGTAGGAGGAGGACATGCAGGAACGGAAGCTGCATTAGCAACTGCTAGAATGGGACAAAAAACATTATTACTAACTAATAATATAGACACTATTGGAAATATGTCATGTAATCCAGCAATGGGAGGAATTGGGAAAAGTCATTTAATAAAAGAAATTGATGCTTTAGGAGGATTTATTGCAATTGCTTCTGATAAATCAGGAATTCAATTTAGAAAACTAAACTCAAGTAAAGGACCTGCGGTTCAAGCAACTAGAGCACAAATTGATAGGATCATATACAAAATACACATAAAAAAAAAATTGGAAAAACAAAAAAATTTAGTAATTTTTCAAGAAGAAGTAGAAGATCTAATTATTAAAAATAATCAGATATTTGGAGTAAAAACAAAATTAGGATTTAATTTTTTTTCAAAATCCGTTATACTAACAGTAGGTACGTTTTTGGATGGGAAAATTCATATTGGGTTAAAACAATTTAAAGGAGGAAGAGCTTCCGATTTTTCAGCTTCTACTTTATCATTAAAACTAAAGGAATTATCATTTAAAACAGGAAGATTGAAAACGGGAACACCACCTAGATTAGACTCTAAAACTATTGATTTTTCGAAATTAGAAACTCAATTTGGTGACAAACCTATACCTTACTTTTCTTTTCTACATGAAAATATTAAACATTTAAAACAACTACCTTGTTTTATTACATATACAAATAAAAAAACACATCAAATAATAAAAAAAAATTTAGTAAATAGCCCATTATATACAGGAAAAATTCATGGTATCGGACCACGTTACTGTCCATCTATTGAAGACAAAATAATTAACTTTTCAAATCGTCTAAAACATCAAATATTTTTAGAACCAGAAGGATTAAATACAAATGAAATTTATCCTAATGGAATATCTACTAGTTTACCTTTTGATATACAAATTAAATTAATACATTCTATAAAAGGATTAGAAAATGCACACATCATACGTCCTGGATATGCAATAGAATATGATTTTTTTGATCCTAAAGATCTTAAACCTACTTTGGAAAGTAAATATATATCTGGTTTATTTTTAGCTGGTCAAATTAATGGAACTACTGGATACGAAGAAGCAGCTGCACAAGGTTTATTGGCAGGAATTAATGCTACTCAAAAAAATTTAGAAAAAAATGCATGGATTCTTAGAAGAGATGAAGCATATATAGGAGTCTTAATTGATGATTTATGTACTTTAGGAACAAAAGAACCTTATCGTATGTTTACTTCTCGTGCAGAATACAGACTTCTACTTCGTGAAGATAATGCTGATATTCGATTAACAGAAAAAGGATATAAAATTGGTCTAATAAATCATGAAAGATGGAAATTCTTTTGTAAAAAAATTGAATTTATTGAAAAAGAAAAACAAAACTTACGTAATTTATGGTTTCATCCTGAATGTAAATTTATAAAAAACTTAAAGAAAAAAATTAATATATCTATACAAAAAAAAATAAATGGAGAAGAATTATTAAAAAGACCAAATATTAACTTTTCATTATTAAAAACAATAGAAGATTTTCCTTTTAAAATTGAAAATACACAAATTGAAAACCAAATAGAAAACCAAATTAAATACAAAGGATATATTATTCAACAAAAAAAAGAAATTCAAAAAAAAATGAACATTGAAAAAATTGTTTTACCAAATGATATAAATTATCAAAATATTTCTAGTCTTTCTAAAGAAGTAATAACAAAATTAAATACTTATAAACCTTATTCCTTAGGACAAGCATCGCGTATATCTGGTATAACTCCTGCTGCAATATCTGTATTGTTAATATGGTTAAAAAAAAATAATTTAGTAAAATTTTCTAATTGCAAATGATTTATTTAAAACTAGTATTTAATTTGATATTTATCATTCTAAATATTTAGAAGAATATAAAAAAATTATATCCAATATAATTTTTTAAAAAATTATTCAAATTTTTATATATTTTAGGAGTATATTTTTGATATCTGTAAATAAAACTAATATAATTATATTAGCTACAAATGAAGAAATACCAATTCATTTTAACAAACAAAGTAATTTATACTTACTTGCTGGTAAACCAATATTTCAATATATTATTGAAACTGCTTTATTATTAAAAGCAAAAAAAATTTTTTATGTATACAATTACAACATAAAAAATACACGATTAAATTTCATTAACCACTCAATTCATTACATTTTTCAATCAAAAAAAATAGAAAATCAAAATATAATTAAAGAAATAATTTATAAATTAGAAGATAATGAAAAAATTTTGATATTACATGCAAATATTCCATTATTAAAGTTAAAAACTTTAAAAAAATTAATGAAAATAAAACTAAAAAATGGCATTGGTCTGATAAGTAAAAACAAATTTTATTCTAAAAATTATAATACAACTAATGATCTAAATAATAATAATATAATTAATTTTTCAACAAAAAAAATAAAAAATAAAAAACATATTAAAAATATTTATAATGGTATTTTAATTATTAAAAATAAAATTTTAAAAAAATTTATAAATAAAAAATATGAAAGAGAAAAAAATAAATCTTTTATAATAAAAATATTACAATCAGCATATGAAGAAGGATTATTTATTGACACTATCATATCTAATAATTTATTTGAAACATATGCAGTAAATAATTTATTTGAATTAATATCGCTAGAAAGAATGTACCAAAAAGAACTAGCAAAAAATTTATTATTATCAGGAGTTAAAATTCAAGATCCAAACAGATTTGATTTAAGAGGTACATTAAAATATGATAATCATGTAATTATTGATAGTAACGTCATTATAGAAGGTAATGTTTTTTTAGGTAAAAATGTACATATACATACAGGATGTTTTTTAAAAAATTGTGTTATTCAAGATAATACAGTGATATATCCGTTTTCTATTATAGAAGGATCAAATATATTGCATTCTTGTAATATCGGACCATTTGCTCATTTAAGAACCGGATCAAAAATAAATAACAAAGCAAAAATTGGAAATTTTGTTGAAATTAAAAATACATCATTGGGAATTAATACTCAAGTATCACATATGAGTTATTTAGGTGACTCTACAATTGGATCTAATGTAAATATAGGTGCAGGTACAATTACATGTAATTATAATGGAATAAAAAAATTTAAAACAATTATAGAAGATGATGTTTTTATAGGATCAGATAGTCAATTAATTGCTCCAATCAAAATAGAAAAAAATGCTACTATTGGTGCTGGTACAACAGTAACTAATAATGTAAAAAAAAATGAACTAGTACTTAGTCGAATTAAACAAAAACATATTCGTAATTGGAAAAATAAATTCAAAAAAGAATAAAAACATTTAATAAATTTTAAAAAAATCATTTTTTAAAAATTTATTTAAAAAATAAAAAAAATATTTCATATTATTGGAAAAATTTATGTGTGGAATTGTTGGAATAGTAGCTAAACGTAATATAGTAGATATGTTGATAAATGGATTACGTCCTTTAGAATACAGAGGATATGATTCTGCCGGATTAGCAATTATTGATGATAAAAAAAATATGATAAGAATTAGAAAAATAGGTAAAGTCGAGAATCTAGCTAATGCAGTAAAAAAAAAATCTATTGTTGGTTCTATTGGGATAGCTCATACTCGTTGGGCAACACATGGAAAACCAACTGAAAAAAATGCACATCCTCATATATCAGATAATATTGCTGTAGTTCATAATGGAATTATTGAAAATTATAAAGAACTAAGAAAAGAATTGAAAAAAAATAACTATATTTTTCAATCAAATACTGATACTGAAGTAATTGCCCATTTAATCAATTTAGAATATAAAAATGGAGGTACATTATTGGAAATAATACAACGTATTGTTCCAAAATTATATGGATCATATTCTATAGTTGTTATGGATAAAAATAATCCAGAAGTATTAATTGCTGCACGATCAAGTAGTCCTCTAATTATTGGATTAGGATTTAATGAAAACTTTTTAGCTTCTGATCAATTAGCGATTTTGTCATTTACAAATAATTTAATTTATTTAAAAGAAGGTGATATTGCAGAAATTACTTTTAACAAAGTAAGAATTTTTGATAAAAAAAATAAATTATCTAAAAGAAAAAAAATTATATCTAATGTAAAATACAGTATGGTAGATAAAGGAAATTACAATCATTTTTTAAAAAAAGAAATTTTCGAACAACCACTGGTGATTAAAAAAACATTTAAAAAATATATTAACTTCAAAACTAATACAATATTTTTTAATAATTTTGATAATCAAATAAACGATATTTTATCTAAAATAGAACATATTCAAATTATTGCTTGTGGTACTTCTTATCATGCTGGTATTGTTGCAAAATATTGGTTTGAACTTTTATCTAAAATACCATGTGATGTAGATATAGCATCAGAATTTCGTTATCGAAATCCTGCACATAGAAAAAACAGTTTATTAATTGCAATTTCTCAATCTGGTGAAACAGCTGATACACTCGCGGCTTTAAAAATATCAAAAAAAATTGGTTATATAAGTTCAATAGCAATATGCAATGTACATTCCTCTTCTCTAGTAAGAGAATCTGAATTCTCTCTAATCACTCAAGCAGGAATTGAAATTAGTGTAGCATCAACTAAATCCTTCACAACACAATTAACACTTTTGTTATTATTAATAACTTATATTTCGAATTTACATCAAAAAAATAAAATTATAAATAAACAAATTATTAATGAGTTAAGTAACTTACCGAATTTGATTAATTCTATTATTTTAAATGAAAATAAAATTCAAAAATTAGCAAAAAATTTTTCGGATAAAAAAAATATTATTTTTCTAGGTAGAGGTATTCAATATCCAATTGCTATGGAAGGAGCATTGAAAATAAAAGAACTTTCATATATTCATGCAGAAGCTTATCCTGCAGGAGAATTAAAACATGGACCACTAGCATTGATTGATAGTTCAATGCCTGTAATTATGATTGTTCAAAATGATAATTTATTAGAAAAACTAAAATCTAATATAGAAGAAGTATGCGCTAGAGGTGGATTATTGTACATTTTTACTGATATAAGTTCAAAATTAGTAGAATTTGAAGATAATATAAAAATAATTACATTACCTAATAGTGGCAAATATGTTACTCCGATATTATATACAATTCCATTACAAATGTTAGCATATCATATAGCGATCATAAAAGGGACAGATATAGATAGACCAAGAAATTTAGCTAAATCTGTTACGGTTGAATAATGAATTTTTAATATCTAAAAATAATAAATAATTGAGTTAAACAAATATGTTAAAGAATAAGAAAATAGGTTTTATTGGATGGAGAGGTATGGTAGGTTCAGTATTATTAGAACGAATGATTTCAAAAAAAGAATTTAAAAATTTTTTTCCTATTTTTTTTTCTACTTCTCAACATGGTAAGTATTTTTCTATTCTAGAACAAAATAAATTAATAGAAAATGCTTTTGACATAAATAAGTTAAAAAAATTAGATATTATAGTTACTTGCCAAGGCAGTAAATATACAAATTATATTCATCCTCAATTAAGACAATTAGGATGGTCTGGATATTGGATTGATACAGCATCTTCTTTACGTATGAGAAAAGATAGTTTAATTGTTTTAGATCCAATTAATAAAATTTCTATAAATCATGCATTGTCAAATGGTATAAAAAATTTTATCGTTGCTAATTGCACAGTATGTTTAATGTTAATGACATTAAATGGATTATTTAAAAAAAATTTAATAGATCATATATCTATGACAACCTACCAAGCCGCTTCAGGTGCAGGATCAAACAATTTATTTGAATTATTTATTCAAATAAAGGAATTATATTCAGTAATTAAAAAAGAATTAAATATCAATATAAAAAAAAATATATTGTCAATTGAAAAAAAAATTAATAAATTTATGCGCAGCAGCAAAATAACAAAAAAAGCATTTGGAGAACCATTGATAGGAAGTTTAATACCTTGGATTGGAAAAAAAATGCCTCAAAATCAAACATATGAAGAATGGAAGTGTCACGTTGAATTAAATAAAATTTTAAACAGAACAGGAACAAAAAACAACCCATTTATTTCTATTAACAGCATTTGTGTACGCGTTGCTACATTTCGATGTCATAGTCAATCATTTTTCATAAAATTAAATAAAAATATTTCTATTAATAAAATTAAAGAATTATTATTACTTGATAATAATTGGGTAAAAATTATCCCAAATAATTCTAAAGATACAATTCAAAAATTAACACCAACTGCAGTATCAGGTAAACTAATAATACATGTCGGTCGTTTACGTAAATTTAAAATAAAAAATGAAAATTATCTATCTGTATTTAGTGTTGGTGATCAAATTTTATGGGGTTCTGTAGAACCTCTTCGAAGAATGTTAAGAATCTTATATTTAAAACAATAATCAAATTTTATAATTAAAAATCTATATTTTTAGCTTTTAATGCATTTTTTTCAATAAAAAATTTACGTGGTTCAACTGCGTCGCCCATTAATATATTAAATAATTTATCAGCTTTCATGGCATCTGAAATAGTAATTTTAACCATACATCGTTTTTTAGGATTCATTGTTGTATCCCATAGTTGTTTCGGATTCATTTCACCAAGTCCTTTATATCTTTGTATATTAACTTTTTTACGTATTTTATCTAATAACCAAATAATTCCTTCTTCTAGAGAAGAAATGCGTTTTATCTCTTCATAATATTGAATACATGCATTATTAGTAATTATATCTTTTAATTGATTATTCATATTTAAAAGACTACTATACTCTTTACTGGAAAAAAAATCTAAATCAAATATATAATCAAAAATTTCATCATCGTTTTCTTGGATATGTAAACTAGGTTCAAATAATTGATTATTTGTATTTTTATTAATAGTAAAAGTATATCTTTTTTTGTTTTTTTCTTTAATAGATAAGAAATCTACTAATTTTTTAGTCCAATCTTGAACAATTTCAAAATTATTTAAATCATCTTTAAATAATTTTTTATTGAAATAAATTAAAGAATTTAATAAATATATAGGATATTTTTTTTCTAATTTTTTTATTTTATTTTGAAATAAAAAATATTTTTTAATAATATTTTTTATTTCTTTTTTACTCAATGGATGCTGCAAGTCTTTTTTTGTATAAAATACAACAGAATCTAATGCTAAAGATAATAAATACTTATTCATAGAATCTTCATTTTTTATATATTTTTCCTGATGATTATTAATAATTTTATACAAAGGTGGCTCAGCAATATAAATATGTCCATTATTAATAATTTCAGGCATTTGCCTATAAAAAAAAGTTAATAATAGAGTTCTAATATGTAATCCATCTACATCAGCATCAGTCATAATAATAATACTGTGATAACGTAATTTTGTAGGATCATATTCATTTTTTCCAATACCACAACCTAATGCAGTAATTAAAGATATAATTTCTTGAGAAGAAATTATTTTTTCAAAACGAGCTTTTTCGACATTTAATATTTTACCTTTCAATGGTAAAATAGCTTGGTATTTTCTATTTCTTCCTTGTTTTGCAGAACCTCCTGCTGAATCTCCCTCAACTAAGTAAATTTCTGATATTTTTGGATCTCTTTCTTGACAATCTGCTAATTTACCAGGAAGACCAGTTAATTCAATACTATTTTTCTTTCTTATCATTTCTCTTGTTTTTCTAGCAGCTTCTCTAATTCGAGCAGATTCAAGTATTTTATGAATAATAATTTTAGAATCATTAGGATTTTCTAATAAAAAGGTAATTAATTTTTCATGCATTAAAGTTTCTACAACAGTTTTAACTTCTGAAGAAACTAATTTATCTTTTGTTTGAGATGAAAATTTAGGATCACGAATTTTAACAGATACTACTGCAACAAGACCTTCTCTAACATCTTCTCCTATAGGATGTATTTTGTTTTTTTTCTGAAATCTTTCTTTTTCTATATAATTATTTAATGTTCTTGTAATTGATGTTCTAAATCCAACAAGATGAGTACCACCATCTTTTTGAGGAATATTATTTGTGTAACAAAGAATATTTTCTTGAATACTATTATTCCATTGCATAGCAATTTCTAAATAAATTTCATTTTTAACTGCAGAAAAATAAAAAATATTAGGATGTATCACATTTTTATTAGAATTTAAATATTTAACAAAAGATTTAATTCCACCTTCATAATAAAAAATCTCTTTTTTATTATTTCTTTGATCAAATAAAGAAATAGAAATGCCAGAATTTAAAAAAGCAAGTTCACGGAAACGCTTTTCTAAAATTGAAAATTCAAAATTAGTATTTCTTTTAAAAATTTTAAAATTCGGCCAAAATCTTATATATGTACCTCTTTTTTTTGTTTTTCCCTTAATTGATAAATTTGTTTTTGGTTTTCCAAATTTATAAATTTGTTTATATTTTTTTTTATTCCTATAAATAAATAATTCTAATTTTTCAGATAAAGCATTAACTACTGAAATACCAACACCATGTAATCCACCAGAAATATTATATGCTTGATTATCAAATTTTCCACCAGAATGTAACACTGTCATAATAACTTCCGCTGCTGATATACCTTCACCTTTATGAATATCAACTGGTATTCCTCTTCCATTATCTTCTACAGATACAGAATTATCAGAATGAATTGTAACTAAAATAGTTGAACAATATCCTGCAAGAGATTCATCTATAGAATTATCCACTACTTCGAATACCATATGATGTAATCCAGTTCCATCTTCTGTATCTCCAATATACATTCCTGGTCTTTTTCGAACTGCATCTAATCCTTTAAGAACTTTAATGTATGAAGAATCATATATATTTGACATAAAAACTCACTTTATTTAAAAAAATAGTAAAAATATTTATATATCACGTATTCATTTATAATGAAAACTTTTTTTAAAAAAAATAAATGACTTTTATAAAATCATTGGCATAATAACATATGTAATTTGATATTCATTTTTATGTTTAATTTTTATACAAGAATTAGAATCTTTAAGAAAAAGATGTACTTGATTTATTTTTAAAGCATTTAAAATATCTAAAATATAATCAGGATTTACATTAATTGTAATATTTTCTTGTTTATATAAAATAATTATTTTTTCAATATATTGTTCATTTTTAAAGTTTTTAGTTCTAATTTCTAAAGTGTTTTTATAAAATTCTAAACTAACACATTTAAATTTTGTATCTAATAAAATTGAAGAGCGTAAACAAGAATTTTTGATTTTATTTAAATCAATAATAGCTTCTTTATCTAATTTTGTTAATAAAACATTTTTATAATTAGGAAAAGAAACATCTATTAATTTAGATGTAAATATAAAATCATTAGTATGAATACAAATGTATTGATTACTAATTTTTAATTTTATTAATTCTTTATTTTCATTAATTAACTTCATTAATTCAATAACACTTTTTCTTGGTATGATAATTGTACATTTACTATTTTTTTCATTAAGTAATGGAAAAGAACAAACAGCTAATCTATGCCCGTCTGTAGCTACTGTATAAATTTTCTTTGATTCTACAACAAATAACATACCATTAAGATAATGACGTATATCTTGAGATGCCATAGAAAAATAAGTATATTCAATCAATTTTTTTAATGTTTTTTGATAAATTTCAATTTCTAATTGTATTTCTTGTTTTTCAAAACAAGGAAAATTTATAGAAGAGATTGTTGATAAAGTAAAACATATATTAGGAGTACGAATAAACATTTGTTCGTTTTTTATTGCAATTTCAATTTCAGAATCTTCTGGAAGCATTTTAAAAATATCAAAAAATTTTTTTCCAGAAACCGTAATAGATTCATTGCTTTTATCTATATTAAGAATTAATTCAATTTTTGAAATTATTTCAATTTCAGTGTCATTACTAATTATAAATAAGATATTATTTCTTATTTTTAATAATAAATTTGATAATATTGGTATAATAGGCTTACTTGTGTAAATTCTTCGAATCTTTTGTAATGATTTTAAAATTTTTTTTTTGAAACTATAATCTTCATATATTAAAAAATAAACTTCCTTTTAAAAAAAAATTAAACCTAATTTTAAATTAATGTTAATTAATTATTAATTTATATAAAACAATTTTTGTATAAATATATTTATTAACGAAAAAATTTTTTTTTTATAAAAATTATTAAAATAATAATCTAATTATTAAAAATAATAATCTAGTGACGAGATTTTAACTTAATCCTCCTAAGATCTTCTATCAAATAAAACTGTAAAAAAATAATCTAATCTTCTTATTTAATTTTACTATGTTATAATATGTAATTATAAAATGTATTTCAATTTATTAAAATTGAAAATTAAAAAAATAAATTAAATTCAAATAAACAAATATATTACATTTGATTCTTTTGATTATAAGAATGACTAATATTTATATGTAAACATAGATTTTTTAAAAAATCTTTTACAATTTTTAAGTACATATTTGTATCCTGTATAAAAAAATGTATACTTTAAAAGAATTAAAAAAATAAGATCTATCTTATACATAAATATAATATTAAATATAAATTTATATTATTTTTTTATTTTTATTTAAAAAATTTTTATTTATAATAACATTAATTATATCATAATTTGCGAATTTATAATGATAAATATTTTAATATTTTAAAATTAAATTCTCATATAGTGTACATAATGGAAAAAAAATGATACATTAAAAAAAAGTAACGTTTTTAAATAAAATTTAATCAAATCATTTTAAATTTAAATATTAATATAAACTATAATAGTTTAATTTTTATATTTTGAATTATTCATTTAAGTTGAATAAATAATTGCATATCAGAAAGGATTAAAATATGAAACGAACTTTTCAACCTTCTAATTTAAAAAGATATCGTTCCCATGGATTCCGTATGCGTATGTCTACAAAAAATGGACGTCATATTTTATCAAGAAGACGATTAAGAGGAAGAATACATCTTACAGTATCTTCTAAATAACTTTTTATTTATCTAATTTAAAAATTTATGTTTTTTTATTCTAAAAAATTTAGATTGATTTATTCAAAAGATTTTAATCATGTTTTAAATAGACCAATATGGAAAAAAAACGATAAGGGGTTATTTATTATTTCGAGAATTAATTCTCATTGTTTTCCTCGTCTTGGTTTGATGATTTCAAAAAAAAATGTTAAAAAAGCTCATCAAAGAAATACTATAAAACGTTTAATTAGAGAATATTTTCGACTAAATTATTATCGTTTTCAAAAGATGGACTTTATTGTATTAGTAAAAATACGATTTAAAATTTTTGATAAAAAAACATTTTTAAAAGAGTTAAGAAATTTATGGAAATATTATCATCTTTCTTAAGAAAGAAATTAATATTAATAATTAAAATTTATCAATTATTTTTTAGCATATTAAAACAACCATGCTGCAGATTTCACCCAACTTGTTCAGAATATGCAATACAAACATTATCAACTTTTAAACTCATTAAAAGTATATTTTTAATAATAAAAAGAATTATTAAATGTCATCCTTTATCTTAAAAAAGGACAACTTTTAAACATATAAAAATATATTTTTTATTTTTTTAGAGAAAAAAATGGACTTACAACGAAATTTTATATTCATCCTTTTTTTATGTTTTTCATTTATTTTATGGAAAACTTGGGAATACGACAAAATAAAAAATATTACAAAACAAACTACATTCTCTAATGAAAATGAAAAATATTTTTATGAAAAAAAAATAAAAAATAATGAAAAAAATATAATTAAAGTCAAAACTGATGTATTAGATGTATCCATTAACTTAATAGGTGGAAATATTGAAAAAGCTAGTTTATTAAATTATAAAAAAAATATAGATTCATTGGATCCATACGTTTTATTAGAAAATGAAGAGAATAATTTTTTTCAAATTAAAAGTGGATTGATAAAAAACAACAACTTTGAATTTTCTCCAATATTTGATTCAGAAAAAAAAACATATATACTTAAAAAAAATCAAAATGAAATATTTGTATTATTGAATTATCTTGATCAAGATAAAGTATCTTATCAAAAAAAATATACTTTTAAAAGAGAAAAATACAGTATATTTCTAGAATATATAATTACTAACAGTAGTAATAAAAAATTAAATTATTCATTTTATTATCAAATCATACAAAGCAAAAAATTAAAACACAACAATACAAAAAATAATTTTATTTTACACAATTATAGAGGAGCAGCTTATTTTACAGAAGAAAATAATTATAAAAAATACAGTTTTGATGATATTAAAAATAAAAAATTAAATATTATCGGTACAGGTGGATGGATTAGTATGTTAGAACAATATTTTTTAACTGCTTGGATACCATCATCTCAAGAAAAAAATACGTTTTATACTACAGATATATCAGAAAAAGATCTTGCTCTTATCGGATATGAAACTCCTATAAAAAAAGTTAATCCATTAAATAAAATTAGTTATAAAAATATTTTATGGATTGGTCCAAAATTACAAGAAGAACTTTCTATTATAAATAATAATTTACATCATACTATTGATTATGGTTGGTTTTGGTTTATTTCAGAACCATTATTCACATTATTAAAATTTATCAATAATTTTATAGGAAATTGGGGTTTTTCTATAATATTTATCACATTTATATTAAGAGGTATCATGTACCCTTTAACAAAAGCACAATATACTTCGATGGCTAAATTACGATTATTACAACCAAAAATAGAAGCTATAAAAACACGTTTTTCTCATGATAAACATAAATTAAGTCAAGAAATGATTTCTTTATATAAAAAAGAAAACGTTAATCCATTCGGAGGATGTTTACCTTTATTAATTCAAATGCCTGTTTTTCTTGCGTTATATTACATGTTAATTTCTTCTGTAGAATTATTTCATGCACCTTTTTTTGGATGGATTAAAGATTTATCATCATCTGATCCATATTATATATTACCTATATTTATGGGAATCACAATGTATATTATCCAAAAAATGTCTCCTACAACTATTACAGATCCAGTACAAAAAAAAATTATGTTATATATACCAATTATTTTTACAATATTTTTCTTATGGTTTCCTACTGGATTAGTTTTATATTATATTGTAAGTAATTTAGTAACAATAATACAACAACAAATGATTTATAAATCATTAGAAAAACGTGGATTATATTTTAAAAATAAATAATTAATACCTACTAAAAATCATTAAAAAACTTATATGTATGATAAACAAGAAGATACAATTGTTGCACAAGCAACTCCATATGGAAAAGGAGGAATTGGTATCTTAAGAATTTCTGGAAAAGAAATATTTCAAATTTTTAAAAAAATATTAAAAAAACACATAAAAAAAAGATATGCTTATTATTTACCTTTTTATGACTTGAAAGGCAATCTTATAGACAAAGGTATTGCAATATATTTTAGTGCTCCTAATTCATTTACAGGAGAAAATGTATTAGAACTCCATGGACACGGAGGACAAATTTCATTAAATTTGTTACTACGTAATATTTTGTTAATAAAAAATATTAGGATTGCATATCCTGGAGAATTTTCTTATAGATCTTTTCTAAATAATAAAATGGATTTGATACAATTAGAAAGTGTTGCTGATTTAATCAATTCTAATAGCATAACAGCATCAAATATGGCAATAAAATCTTTAGAAGGATTATTTTCAAAAAAAATACATTATTTAATTAATGAAATACAGAATATTAGAGTAAATATTGAAGCATCTCTTAATTTTCCAGACGAAAATATTAACGAATTATCTTTTTTAAAAATAAAAAATAAAATCAACAATATTAAAGATGATATAAAATATATCATAAAACAAGCTAACCAAGGGAAAAAAATAAGTGAAGGAATAAAAATTGTAATTATAGGAAAACCAAATGTTGGAAAATCAAGTATACTAAATGCATTATGTAATCAAAAAAGAGCCATTGTAACTAATATACCTGGAACTACACGAGATATATTATCTGAATCTATTCAAATTGATAATATATCACTAAATTTAATTGATACAGCAGGTATTAGAAAAAATTTTGAAAATGAAATAGAAAAAATAGGAATTCAATTAACATATGAAGAAATTAAAAAAGCAGATCATATTCTTTACGTACTCGATGCAAAAAAAAATAAAAACTCTGATATAAACAAAATTTGTTATAAATTTCAAAAAAAAATAGCAAAAAATATTCCTTTTACTATTATTTTAAATAAAATAGATCTATTAGTAGGAGATAAAACAAAAATTTATAATATTAAAAATATTGATATTATTAAATTATCTATTCATCAAAATAAAGGAATTAATTTACTAAAAAACTATTTATATAAAAAATTTAAAGATAATATCTCAACTGAAACAGTTTTTTTAGCAAGACAAAGACATATAAAAAATATGATAATAGCTTTTAATCAACTAAATAAAATTAAAAAATTATTATTAGATTCAAACACACACGAATTAATTTTAGAAGAATTGTCATTAGCACAAAAGAAATTAGAAGAAATCATCGGCATTTCATATTCAAAAAATATATTGAACGATATATTTTCTACTTTTTGTATTGGAAAATAATATTTTTGATTAATTTTTAAAAGGATACTTATTACAAATATTTAATACTTTCTTCTTAATAGAAGAAAGTAGATTCTTATTTTTAATGTTATCTAATATATCACATATCCAAGAAGCTACTCTTTGCGAATCACATTTACTAAATCCTCTCTTTGAAATAGTTGGAGTACCAATTCTAATACCAGATGTAATAAATGAACTTTTTTTATCATTAGGAACAAAATTTTTATTTGTTACAATATTAACTTTTTTTAAAATAAATTCAGCTTCTTTACCTGTAATATTTTTATTTCTTAAATCAACTAGAAACAAATGATTTTTTGTACCACCTGATACAATATTATAATTTCTATTTAAAAAAACCTTTACCATTGACTGTGCATTTTGAATAACTTTTTTTTGATATTTTTTAAAATCTATAGTCATAGATTCTTGAAATGCAATTGCCTTAGCAGCAATAACATGCATTAAAGGACCACCTTGAATACCAGGAAATACTGCAGAGTCTAATTTTTTATAAAAATCTTGATTGCCATTTTTAGCTAATATTACACCACCTCGAGGACCACATAAAGTTTTATGAGTAGTAGTAGTGACAACATGTGCATAGTCTATAGGACTAGGATATAATCCAGATACTATTAATCCTGCAATATGAGCAATATCTGCTAAAAAATAAGCATTAACTTGATCTGCTATTATTCTAATTTTTTTCCAATTAATAATTCCAGAATAACTAGAAAATCCAGCAATAATCATTTTTGGTTTATATTTTTTTGCTTTATAAGAAATATCTTCATAATCTATATCTCCATGATTATTAAGAGTATAATGAATAAAATTATATAATTTACCAGAAAAATTACTTTTTGATCCATGACTTAAATGTCCACCATGTTTTAAGTCCATACTCAAAACATAGTCACCTGGTTTTAATAATGCAAAATAAACTGCTAAGTTAGCTTGTGTTCCAGAATGTGGTTGAACATTAGCAAAATCGGAATTAAAAATTTTTTTTGCTCTTTCAATAGCGAGATTTTCAATTATATCAATATATTCACAACCTGCATAATAACGTTTTTCAGGATAACCTTCTGCATATTTATTTGTTAATATGGAACCTTGCGCTTTTCTAACATATTTTGAAACATAATTTTCAGATGCAATTAGGTTAATATACTGTTCTTGACGATTTTTTTCATGTTGAATCGAATTCCATAATTCAAAATCATATTTTTCTATTTTTTCATTTTTATTCTTAAACATTTTCTTAAAAATTAATCATAATACTTAAATTTATATGTCACTGGATAGCGTCTATCTTTACTTAAATTTTTAGTTGTAATTGTAGGTCCAATTGCTGACTGATATCTTTTATATTCACTTTTCCTAATTAATTCAACAATTTTTTTAATCGCTTTAATATTAAAACCTCTAACTAGTAATTCATTCATCGATTGATTTTTTTCAATATATCCTTTTAAAATAGAATCTAATACATTATATTTTGGTAAAGAATCATAATCTTTTTGTCTATAAAATAATTCTGCAGTCGGCATCCTATTAATTATTCCTTTTGGAATAACTCTAGACAATTTATTTCTATATTTTGCAAGTTTATATACCAATGTTTTAGATACATCTTTTAAAACAGAAAAGCCACCGGCCATATCTCCATAAATTGTAGTATATCCTATAGATAATTCAGATTTATTATTACATGTTAATACTAATGATTTATTTTTATTCGAAATGGACATCAAAATAACAGATCTACAACGAGATTGCAAATTTTCTTCTGTTATATCTTTTTTTTTATGAGAAAAAGTTGGCATCATTAATTTTATAAATATATTATATATTGATGTAATATTAATAATATCTAATCTAATTCCTAACATTTTAGATAACATTACAGCATATCGAATACTTTTCCTTGAAGTATATTTAAAAGGCATCATAACTGCATGAACATTTTCTTTGTTTAAAGCATCTACTGCAATAGCTGCTGTTAATGCAGAATCTATACCTCCAGAAATACCAAGAACAACTCTAGAAAAACCATTTTTTCTAACATATTCACTTGTTGCAAATACTAATCCTTTATAAATTTCTGAAATTAAAAATATTGATTTTATCTTTTTAAATTTAAATATTGGTTCATAATTTTGAAAAGTACATTTCAATATTTCTTCCTTAAAAACTGATAATTTATGTGTTATATCTCCCTTTGAATTTAATATTATTGAATTTCCATCAAAAATTAATTCATCTTGTCCACCAACTAAATTCAAATATATAATAGGTAAATTAATTCTTCTACAATGTGATTTTAATAACTTTAATCTTAAATTATATTTTTTATAATTATATGGGGAAGCATTAATAACAATAATAATATTTGCTCCATGTTTTTTAACATTATCTACTAAATTAGTATGCCAAACATCTTCACAAATTAAAAAACCTATTTTATAGTTTTTAAAAAATGTAACACATGTTTTATTTCCAGAACAAAAATATCTTTTTTCATCAAAAAGTCCATAATTTGGCAATTTTTGTTTATAATAAATTGCTAATCTTTTTTTTTTCCAAAAAAATGAAAGTGCATTATAAATTTTTTTTTTTTTCTTCCATGGATGCCCTAGGACAACAGCAACATTTTTAGTTGCTAATCTAATATTATTTAATGCATTCATACATTGATCATAAAAATCTGAATTAAATAATAAATCTTCTGGACAATATCCTGTTAATGATAATTCAGGAAATATTATTAAATCACACTGCTTCGTATTTTGTTGGTCAATTATTTTTAGAATTTTTTTAGAATTTCCGTATATATCACCTACTACTAAATTTAATTGAGCTAAAATAATATCTAATTTTGATTTCATAAATTGCATCATTTAAAATTTTTAATTAAATTGTTTTCTAGCATTATAAAATATATGAATCCACGGACTATATTCACCATCATAACGCATATTCCATGAATAGTTATTAATAGAACGAAAAACTCTTTCTGGATGTGGCATCATAACAGTGATTCTACCATCTAAATTTGTAAATGCAGTGATTCCATCAATAGAACCATTCGGATTTTCTGGATATTTTTCAGTAAAATTACCGTTATAATCAACAAATTGTAATGATATTAATTTATTTTTCTTTAAAGATTGTAAATCTTGATTATTCCTAAAAATTATTCTACCTTCTCCATGTGCTACCACAATTGGAAGAATTGAATCAGTCATATCTTCAAAAAAAAGAGAAGGACTTTTCAAAATTTTAACTAATACAAATCTAGATTCAAAAACATTTGAACTATTTTTAGTAAAATTTGGCCAAAATTTTGCTCCAGGAATTAAAGAATATAAATTAGAAAACATCTGACAGCCATTACATATTCCCAATGATAAAGTATTAGGATTATTAAAAAATGAAAAAAATTCATCACGTATTTTAGAATTAAATAAAATAACTTTTGACCATCCTTGTCCAGAACCTAATACATCTCCATATGAAAAACCTCCACAAGCTACTAATACTTGAAAATCAGATAATTTTTTTTTATTATTTAATAAATCTTGCATATGTACGTCAATACAAGAAAATCCAACTTTTTTAAATGCTAATGCTGTTTCTATATAAGAATGAGTTCCCTGATCTCTCAATATAGCCACTTTTGGATAAGTCTTTTTAATATTAAAATGTGAATAATTGTATTCATGAAAATTAAATGTAACAACTGAACTTAATCCAGGATTTTTTGGATTTTTTTTAAAAATATATTCTTGATCAGCACAATTTGGATTATCACGAAAACGTTGAATATTCCAAGTTGTTTTAGACCACCATGATCTTAGTATACTTCTCTTTTCTTGAAATATCACTCTTTGATTACTTTTAATTAAAATTAAATCATCTTTTTGAGCTATACCAATCAAATGAATATTTTTTTTTAATCCATATTTTTCAAAATATGTACGTACTATTATTTCATTACTTTTTTTAATTTGAATAACAGCACCTAATTCTTCATTAAACAACCCAGATATAAGATTATGATCATATAAACTCATATCTAAATATAGTCCACAATTTCCTGAAAAAGCCATTTCTAATAATGTAATTAATAATCCTCCATCAGAACGATCATGATATGCAAGTACAAGATTATCTTTAATTAAATTTTGTATCATATAAAAAAAATTTTTTAATAATTCTAAATTTCTTAAATCTGGAGTATCTATGTAATACTCATCCAATATTTGAGATAACGAAGAACCTCCCAAAGCATTATTTCCTTCACCTAAATCTATTAAAAATAAAATATTTTCTTCTTGAATATTTAATTGTGGTGTGATATAACGGCGCACATCTTGAATGTAACTAAAAGCTGTCATAATAACAGTTAAGGGAGCAGTCATACTTATAAATTTATCATCATGATACCACGAAGTTTTCATATGTGTTGAATCTTTACCACCTATAATAGTTAATCCAAAAAAATTACAAATTTTTTTGCTTAACATTTGTACAGAATTATATAATTCTAAATCTTCTCTATTTTTCTCTGACGAAACCATCCAATTAACAAACAATTTGATATATTTCATATCTTTAATATATGCACCAGAAATATTTGTAATTGTTTCTCCTAAAGAAATTCTTGTTGATGCCAAACAATCTATAACAGATATTGGAGATCTTTCTCCTAATGAAATAACTTCACCTCTATAACTTTTATAATCAGATAAAATTACTGCACAATCTGCAACCGGGATTTGCCATGGACCAACCATTTGATCTTGAACAACTACTCCTGTTACACTTCTATCGTTAATAGTAATCAAATAAGTTTTTTCTGCTATACATGGTAAATATAATAAGTTTTTAACAATTTTTTTAAAATCAACATTTTTAACATTATTTTTTGTATATGTTACATTATAACAAACAGATTTAATTTTATGTTCTATTTGATTTTTCTTATTCAAAAAAAATTTTATTGGTAAAAAAATAGGAGTATTACCAAAATATTTATCTTTTAAAATTAAAAATGGTTTTTTAATAATTTTCCCAATAACACTATATGGTACATTTTCACGTAAACAAATAGATTGAAATCTATAAAGCAATTTCGAAGGTATTACAATTAAATATCTTTCTTGAGTTTCGTTACACCATATCTGTAAAGGAGACATACTAAAATCACTATTTAAAATATTACGCACTTGAAAAATTCCACCTAACTTTAAAAAAATTAACATTTCTATTACTGCATTTGATATTCCTCCAGCACCAATATCATGAATAAAATAGATAGGATTTTCATTTCCAAGATTACAACATGTATTAATTACTTCTTGACAACGTCTTTGTATTTCTGGATCTGTTTTTTGCATTCCAGAATAATTGAATTCAATATTATCTCTTAAACTAGATGATGAAGAAGATGCGCCGCCAAGTCCAATATTTAAACCATAATTACCTAAAATTATAATTTTTGAATTAATTGGAGGAATTTTTTTATAAGCGTATTTTAATTTAATTTCACCTAAACCACCACATATCATAATTGGTTTATGATATCCAATTAATTTATTTTGTTTATTTATTTCAATCATTTTTTCATAAGTACGAAAATAACCTAATATAGTTGGTCTACCAAATTCATTATTAAAATAGGAAGTACCTAAAGAACCATATACAATAATATTCAATGCATTAGATATATATTTAGTATTATACTTTTTTTTTTCCCAAATTTGTTTAAAACCTGGAATATACAAATTGCTTACTGAAAATCCAACAATTCCAACTTTAGATTTTCCTCCTCTACCTGTTGCTACTTCATCTCTAATTTCTCCTCCAGAACCACTTGCTGCACCTGAAAATGGAGAAATTGCTGTAGGGTAATTATGAGTTTCAACTTTTGCTAAAATAGATTTATTTTCTAAGTAATACTCATACTCATTATTTTTATAATCAGGATAAAAATAATGAACTTTATTTCCTTTTATAATTGCACTATTATCTTTATAAGCTGATATAATATTTTCAGAAGAGTAGAAATAAGTGTTTTTTATCATATTTAATAATGTCTGATTTTTTTTGATATTATCAATAGTCCAAAATGCATTAAATATGTTATGTTTACAGTGTTCTGAATTTATTTGTGCATATGAATAAATTTCTATATCTGTAGGATTTTTTTTAAAAAATCTAAAAAAATTGAATAAATAATTTATTTCATATTTTGATAACATAAGTCGATATTTTTTATTAATTTTTTTTATTTCATTTTTTCCTTTTTTTAAAATATCAATTAAAAAAATAGAATTTGGTTTAATTTTATTAAAAATTTTTTTTGATTCTTCAAAAGATTTCCAAACTATTTCAATCATTGGATTATATAAAGTAGAATACAAGTAATTATATTCTGAATCTGTTAATGATTGATAATATTGAATATAATATGCAATTCCTCGATCAATATTAACTACACCTTTAATTTTACAATTGAAAATAATATTTTTTACTTTTTTTGACCAAAAAGATGTTACTCCTATTTTTGGAGTTACTAAAAAAAAATCATAATTCCAATATTTTGGAATTAAAATAGAAGGATGATTAAGTAATTTATCAAGTTTATTAATATTTTTAGAACTTAATATTTTAGTATTTAATTTTAAAAAATAAATATATTCTGTTTTAATATCCTTAATAAATATTTTTTTAAGTTTATAAAAATATATTAATCTATCAACTTCATTTTTTGATAATGCAGATTTACCACAAAGTATCTTCATTTTTTTTAAAAAAAAATTATTTCTTTATATTTCTTCTTTGATTAAAAAAAAAATTTAATATTTTTTTACATTCATTTTGCAAAATTCCACCAGATATATTAATTTTATGATTAATATTAATATTTTTTTTTTAGAATCATATGTTCCATATACTAAGCGATATATTCTTGCATTTATAATTGCAGCTTGACACATAATACATGGCTCTAATGTGACATATAATGTAGTATTTAAAAGACGATAGTTTTTAAAATGTTTTCCTCCATTTCTTAATGCTATGATTTCAGCATGTGCAGTAGGATCATGATCTTTAATAGATTGATTATAAGTTTTTGCTATAGATTTATTCTTATATACCAAAACAGCACCTACTGGAATTTCGTTTTGCTTGATAGCAAATTTTGCTAATTTTATAGCTTTTTTCATCCAATAAATATCTATAATTAATTGTTTTTGTAATTTCATAAAAAAGACCAAAGATTTAAAAAATATTTTTAAAAAAAGTTTTTTTTATAAAAATATATTATAATATAATATAAATTATTTAAATTAGTTTAAAAAAATAAAAAAAAGGGAAAAATCATAACATGAATATTATTAAAAAAAATTTAAAAAACGAAAAAAATAATAATGAAAAAATTATCAAAAAAATCAAAAAACAAATAAAAGATAATCCTATTCTTTTATATATGAAAGGAAACCCTCAATTTCCAAATTGTGGATTTTCTGCCAAAGCTGTAGAAATATTAACTGCATGTAACAAACGTTTTGCATATATAGACATTTTACAAGAAACAGATATAAGACGTGAATTACCAAAATATGCTAATTGGCCTACATTTCCTCAATTATGGATTAATGGAGAACTTATTGGAGGATGTGATATCATGATTGATATGTATCAAAAAAATGAATTACAGAAAATATTAAATAAAATAAATAATAAAATATAAAAAAATTAGTTCTTTATATTTTAAGATTAATTCATAACTATTGGCCATCCGCCTAATTTTTTCCATTTATTTACTATTTTACAAAAAAGAACTGCAGTTCTATCTGTATCATAAAGAGCACGATGTGCATATTTTTGATTAAATGTAATTTTTGCAGCATAACAAGCTTTAGATAAAATAGTTTGTCCAAAAACTAATCCACTTAAAGCAGCAGTATCAAAAGTTACAAACGGATGAAATGGATTTTTTTTAATTTTAGTTCTTTCTACTGCAGCTAAAATAAAACTTAAATCAAAAAAAGCATTATGAGCTACGATAATTGCCTTACTACAATGATTATTTTTAATTCCTTCTCTAATTTTATTAAAAATTAAATTTAAAGCTGTATATTCATCTACAGCATTTTTTAAAGATTTCTTTAATTTAATTCCAGTAAATGCTAAAGAAGATTTTTCTATATTTGCACCTTTAAATGGAACAATATGATAATGCATTGTTTCATCTAATTTTAACCAACCTTCTTTATCCATTTTTAAAGTAATAGCAGCAATCTCTAATATTGCATCGTTAGTAGAATTAAATCCACCCGTTTCTACATCAATAACAACTGGATAATAATTTCTAAATCTTGCTGCTATTGTATCTATATACTTTATTTTATCAGACATATTTTAAAAAAAAAAATTAACAATTTACTTTTTAAATAAAAGTATAATTTATGATCGAACCATACTAAATAAATATTTTTTCACTTTTTTTTAAAATCAATTAAAAACGGATTTTGACTATTTTTAAATTCTAAAAAAACAGGAATATTTATATTTAATACTTTTATTAAAGAATTGGTCAAATAACGTTTATAAACATCAGATATTTTTTCTACTTTGTTACCATGGATAATAATAGTTAAAGGATACATCTTACCTATGTGTGCATATTTTATTTTAATTCTTCTTTTTTTGTAGAAAAAAGAATGTTTTTTTTGTATAGAAAAAAATATTTTTGTTAAATTTGAAGAATTTATTTTAATATTTGAAAATTTTTGAAAATTATAAATAAAACTTAATAATTTTTTTATACCATTTCCAAATACTGATGATATATAATATACTTTGATATAAAATATAAATTTTAATTTAAATTCCACTTTCCTTTTATAATCTTTTCTATATTTTTTTTTTATTTTATCCCATTTATTAAAAACAATAATAACTAAATTACCTTGTTTTATAATAAATTGCAATAAAGATAAATCCTGATTAGTGATACCTTGTTCAGAATCAATCATTAATAAAATTATATTATATTTTTTAATTTTTTTTAGTATATTGAAAATATTTTTTTTTTCTATTTGATCAGTATTTTTTTTTATTTTCCTAATACCAGGTGTATCTGTAAAAACATAAGAAAAATTTTTTCTATTTTTATAAATAGAAATTAAATCTCTTGTAGTACCTGGAAGGTCATATACAATAACTCTTTCACCTCCATAAATAAAATTAGTAAACGTTGATTTACCAACATTTTGTTTACCAACGATAATTATTTTAGTTAATAAATTGGATTCTAAGATATTTTTTTTCTTAATTAAAAAATTTTTTCTTTCAAAAAACGTTTCTTTAAATTCATTAATTAATATTTTTTTAAATATTTTTCTCATTCTTAATTTAGATTGATATAATAAATAAATATTTTTAAATCCAAGTCTTCCAAAATTTTTAAATATTAAATCAACGTTTAAATTATTAATTTTACTAATAAAAAGATATATTTTTTTATTTGGAATTTTTTTTAAATAATTTGCAATCATTTTATCTGTATTGGTTAAATCTAATTGAGCATCTACTATAAAAAAAATTAAATCAGATTCTTGAATAGCCAAAAAAGATTGAGCATTAATTTTATTATTTAATCCATTTTGGATAAAATCTATTGGTCCAGTATCAATTACAACATATTTTTTTTTATTTAAAATACCAAATCCATATTTTCTATCTCTTGTAAAATTTGGATAATTAGAAATTAATGCAAAATCTTCACGGTTAGTTAATAAATTAAAAAATGTAGATTTTCCTACATTAGTTGCCCCAATTAATGCAATTTTAATTGACATGATTGATCTCAAAATAAATAAAGAATCAGTTTTTTAATAAAAATAATATTCCATTTTTAGATAATGCTAAAAAATATTCTTCCGCAAGAATCATAGAATTTTGAAAACTTGAATTGCTAATTTTTTTCTTTTTCATTATGTTTCCATTATAAATATTAATCCAATATATCAATCCATTTTTATCGCCTAAAATTAAATAATTTTTATATATTAAAGGAGACGTTAATTGATGATTTAATAAATGATTTTGTTTCCATACTATTGTTCCATTATATTTAGATAATGCAAAAATACGATCATCTTGATCTACGAGATAAATAATATGGTTTATTAGAACCATATTATTAACAGAGCCAATCTTTTTTTTCCATATAATTTTATTAGAATAAATATCTATTGCTGCTAAATTTCCATTATATGCTATAACAAACAAGATACCTAAATCTTCATCAATAATTGGCTGTGATCTAATTGAATGTAATTGATCAATATCATTGTCTCCTGTAATATCAGAAATTTGATTTTCCCAAATTAATTCACCGTTAGATAAAAAAAAAGCACTAACGTATCCATAATCACTACCTACAATAACAATATTTTTATATATTACTATAGGTGTTGATCTACCCCTAATTGATAATCTTGTTTTTTTAAAATTAACATTCCATTTCACTAATCCTGTAATATCATTTAATGCAAATAAAATTTCATTACTAGTATGAATAAGTACTAATCCTTGAGATACAACCGGTAAAGAAATAATTTCTTCTTGAATATCTGTCTTCCAGATAATATTTCCATTAAATTTGTTTATACAAAATATTTCTCCTTTTTCATTACCTACATAAATTTTATTATCTTTAATGGCTAATCCACTAGAAAAAAAAATATTTTTTTGAAAGGAAAATAAGTGATTATTTTTCGATAAATTAATAGACCATAAAATATTTGAAGATTTTAAATCTATTGCTTTTATCACACCATAATAATTACATAAATATACAACTGAATCTGAATAAATAATAGAAGGTGAATTAGAATGATAATTTTTATTTTCTTTATCAATCGATTGAAACCATACTACTGATGGATTAATTTGATCTTTAATTTTATTTTTTTTAATTAAAAAAAATAAATTGTCTTGATAACTACAACTTAATAAAACAAAAATAAAAAAAAAATAAAAATATTTTTTTTATTTTTCATTTTTAATTCCTTGATAGTTAGAAACTCTATTCAGTTTTATATTTAAAATATATTTAATTGCATCGAATTCACTATCTTTAATTCCTTGAGAGTACATTAAAATACTTTCTTTTATTTGATTGTTTTTTAAAAAAATATCTCCTCTAATTAAATTAATTAAACCGTTCCATCCATGAAGTTTAATTTGATTTAATGTAGATAAAGCTTTTTTAATTTGATTATTTTGAAGTTGTATTCGTGCTAATTTTATAGAAATAAATGTTCTAATATTTTCTTCTTTAACATTTTTTAAAATATTTTTTAACATTTTTTCTGCTTTATTAAGTTGATGGTTATCAACATATTTTTTTACTAAAAGTAAATCATTAAAAACTGAATTAATATTATTATTTATAATACTGATAGGTTTTTTTTTATAAATATTTTGAATATGTGTGATTTTCTTAATATTAAAAAAATCAAAATTATAAAAAAAATATAATGTCCCTAAAATAATACTAATAAAAACAAAAAAAAAATAAAAATTTTTTTATAACTAAAATACATTTTTTACATTCCTCTTTTAAAAATTTTTTCTAAAATAAAAAATACATCTTTTTCACATGTTTTTATTTTTTTTCCATTTTCTAAAAAAAATAAAAATATATTCTGATTATCTAATGTATTAGATAACAATAATACAATTTTTGCTTTATATTTTTTTGCTATTTTTAACTGTTTTTCTAAAACATTTCTATTATAATCAACAATTAATTTTAATTTTGGAAAATAATCACGAATTTTTTCAGAAAAAAATATCATTTTACTACTACTAATAGTAGTATTCCTTATTAAGAATAAGTCAATATATTCTTTCTGAATAAATAAATTATTATTTATCTTTTTCATCAATAAAATTAGTCTTTCTACTCCAATTGCAAATCCAATCGCTGGTTTTTGTATACCTCCAAGTTTTTCAATTAAAAAATCATATCTTCCCCCTGAACATATTGCATTTTGAGAACCTAATTTATTTGTAATCCATTCAAAAACAGTGCTATTATAATAATCTAATCCACGAACTAATTTATAATTAATAATATACTTAATATTAGCTTCATTTAAAAAATTAGATAAAACATTGAAGTGATTTTTAGATTTTTTATCAAGATAATCAAATAATACTGGTGCTTCTTTTAATATTTCTTGTATAAGTTCTTTTTTCGAATCTAAAATTCTTAAAGGATTTAAATTAATTTTTTCCCATAAAGAAGAATCAAAATATTTTTTATATTTCCTTAAAAAAATAATTAAATCTCTAGAATAATTAATTCTAGATTCTATAGAACCAATTGAATTTATTTGTAAATTAATATGATTTAAAATACCTAGTTTTTTCCAAAAACGTGCACTCATAATAATTAATTCTGCATCTATTTCTGGATCTGAAATTCCAAAAACTTCAACGCCTAACTGATAAAATTGTCTATATCGTCCCATTTGCGGTCTTTCATATCGAAACATTGGACCTAAATACCAAAGACGTTGTATAAATTCATAACATAAATTATGCTGAATAACTGCTCTTACACATCCTAAAGTATTTTCTGGACGTAAAGAAACTGAAAAACCATTTTTATCTAAAAAAGTATACATTTCTTTATGAACTATATCAGAAAATGTACCAATAGTTTTAATAAATAAATCAGTTTGTTCTACTATCGGTGTACGTATTTCATTAAAACCATAACTAAATAATATTTCTTTGATAATTTTTTCTATTCTTTGAAAAATCCTAGTATCATCTGGAAGACAATCATGCATTCCTTTTATAGACTGAATTTTTTTATTCACATATTTCTCTAATTTTTTAAAAATTTAAATAATATCATTGTTGGTATTATTTAAATTTATTTTAAAATGATTAGTCTAAAAATTTATATTTTTTTTTCTTCTATTTTTTTTGCTTTTAACCTAATTTTTTTTTCTAATATCTCTATTATTTCATTATTATTTAATAATTCTTTTTGTCGCACACCATCCTCGTATAAACTACTTTTATTTCTATTTCCAGTAATTCCAATTGTTGATTGAGACGCTTCTCCTAAACCATTAACAATACAACCAATAATAGAAACATCCATTGGTGTAGTAATATCTTTTAATCTATTTTCTAATGTATTTACTATACTAATTACATCAATCTCTTTTCTTGAACAAGTCGGACAAGAAATAAAATTAATACCTCTCTCTCTAATACGTAAAACTTTTAAAATATTTAAACCAATTTTAACTTCTTCTACAGGATCACTTGATATAGATACTCTCAATGTATCTCCGATTCCTTCGTATAATAAACAACCTATACCAATTGCAGATTTTATAATTCCTACCATACCTCTACCTGATTCAGTAACTCCTAAATGTAACGGCTGATCTATTTTTTTTGCAATTAACTGATATGCCTGTATCATTGTATGAACATCTGAAGATTTAACACTTACTTTAAACTGATCAAAATTTAATTTTTCTAAAATATCAACATGACGCATTGCAGATTCTACTATTGCAATTGCAGAAAAATTTGAATACTTATTCTTTATATCTTTTTCTAAAGATCCAGCATTTACTCCTATTCTAATAGGAATATTATTATATTTTGCTGCATCAATAACTTGTGCAATTCTTTTTTGATTTCCAATATTTCCTGGGTTAATACGCAAACAATCAGCACCACATTTTGCTGCTTCTAAAGCAATACGATAATCAAAATGAATATCTGCGATAATAGGTATATTTATTTTTTTTTTAAAAATTTTTATATTTTTAGCTGCTTTTAAAGTAGGTATAGAAATACGTATAATATCTACTCCTTCTTTTTCTAAAATTTGAATTTGTTTTATTGTTTCTTCAATATTTTCAGTTTGAGTTTTAGTCATAGACTGTACTGCAATAGGAGCACCATTTCCTATTGGAACATTTCCTACATAAATTCTAGTAGATCTTCTTCTTTTTTTAAAAATTTGATTATGCATTAAACTTCCTAAAAAACATTAAATTTATTTTAAAAAAATTAAAATTATTGTTGATTGTTTTAAGATATAAATCCATAAAAAAATAAATGATTTTTTAATATTTTCTGTAACAAAATAATTTATTGTTTTATTGTTTTAATATATCTATTTTAGATAAAAATATATACATATTAAAAAAAACAAATTTTATTTTTTATAGACATATAATTTTAATTATAATAATAATAAGTGATAAATGCTAAGACTGAAATTAAAATGAAAATAAGAATTTTAATTTTACAATTTTTTTCTTTAGAATTATTGTCTGTTTTTAAAACATGTTTTTTTTCTAAATTGTTATTGTTTATTTTTCTTTTTATCAAAAAATTAATTTCTTTTTTTGGAATATTAACTAACTTTGCATAAGATCTAATATAACCATTTAAAAAAATGGTATCAATATTCTTTATTATCAAATCTTCTTCAATTTGGCGTATAATATCAATGTTTAAGTATAATTTTTTAGAGACATCTTCTTGTGACATAGAAAGAGATTTTCTTGCTTGTTCTAAACGCTTTCCTACAGTTAAATCTTTTAAAACTTCTATTTTTAATTTTTTTTTATCCATATTAAATTATTAAAATAAAATCATATAAGATATATTATATCGTATTTTTTTCTAAACTAAAATAAAATTCCTTACTATTTTAAAATTTTAAAAAATTTTTTTTATATTCCATACTAATTGTCCACAAGCCGCATTAATATCATTACCTCTATTTTTTCTTATCAATGTAATAAAACCATATTTTTTTAAAATATTTGAAAAATTAATAATATTCTCTTTCGAACTACTTTTATACATTGATCCTGGAAAAAAATTCCAAGGAATCAAATTAATTTTACTAGGTACTCGTTTAAGACAATTTGCTAACTCTTTTGCATTTTCAGAAGTATCATTAATATCTTTTAACATAACATACTCAATAGTAATTTTTTTATTGATATGACTTTTCTTTAAAAATACATTAACACTATTTAATATATTTTGAATATTATATATTTTATTAATTGGCATAATCTTATTTCTAAGAAGATCATTTGATGCATGCAACGATAACGCTAATGGTATATCAATCATTTCATATAATTTTTCTATGATTGGAACAATTCCAGAAGTAGATAAAGTTATTTTTTTTTTAGAAAAATTAAATCCAAAATCATCAATCATAATTTTTATAGATTCAACTACATTTTTTATATTTAATAAAGGTTCACCCATCCCCATAAATACAATATTAGTAACATATCTTATTTTTTTTATCTTCATAAAATGAATAATTCTATTAATTATCCATATCTGCCCTATTATTTCAGAAACTTTTAAATTTCTATTAAATCCCTGTTGTGCTGTCGCACAAAATTTACATCCTACATTGCAACCTATTTGAGTAGATATACATAAAGTAGCTCTTTTTTTTTCTGGAATATATACAGTTTCTACTGTATTGTTATCTTCCATTCTTAAAACAAATTTAATAGTTCCATCATTAGAAATTTTTTTGTAAAAAATTTTTGGTGAATAAATGATAGCAATTTTACTTAATTTTTTTCTTAATTTTACACTAAGATTACTCATCAACTCAAATTGATCACAATAATGATGATAGATCCATTCCATAACTTGAATAGCTCTAAATTTTGATTCTCCTATAGAATTAAAAAAAAATTCCATTTTTTCTCTACTCATGTCAAGAAGATTAATTTTATTTAAAAAATCTTTGTTTTTTTTTAATACTTTCATATATTTTTGAAATAACAATTAAAAAAATTATTGATCAAATAATTCATTTTTTTTAAAAAAAAATGAAATTTCTCTTTTAGCAGAAGTTAATGAATCAGATCCATGAATAGCATTTTCTGTTAAACTATCTCCATAATCTGATCTAATTGTACCAGTTAATGCATTTTTTGGATTTGTATTGCCTATTAAATCTCGAAATTTTTTAATAGCATTTTTAGATTTTAATACTTGCAACATAATTGGACCAGAAATCATAAAATTAATTAATTTTTTAAAATAATCTTTATTTTTATGTTCATAATAAAACACAGAAGCATCCTGATAATCTAATTTGATCATTTTAGCAGCAATAATTTTAAATCTAGCAGTTTCTAAACGTAAGCATATTGATCCTAACATATTTTTTTTTATAATATTAGGTTTAATAATAGACAAAGTATATTCTATCATTTTAGAATCCAAAAAAGTTTTAAAAAAATATATATGATTATACAAAAAAAATCCTGATTTTAAAACAAATCAGGATTTTTTTTGTAAAATATATATACGTTTTATTACTAAAAATTATTACATCATTCCACCCATACCAGGAGCCATGCCACCACCTGGTGATGATAAATCATTTTTTTCTTCTTTTGGTAAATCTGTCACCATTGCTTCAGTCGTAATCATTAAACCTGCAATTGATGCTGCAAATTGTAATGCTGAACGAGTTACTTTAGTTGGATCTAAAATACCCATAACAATCATATCGCCATAAACTTCATTAGAAGCATTATAACCATAATTGTTTCTTCCCTCTTTAACATTATAAACAATTATAGCAGGCTCTTCACCAGCATTTTCAACAATTTGTCTCATCGGTGCTTCCATTGCACGTAATGCAATACGAATACCTACAGTTTGATCTTCATTTTCACCTTTTAAATTTGTTAATGCTGTTGCTACTCTCACTAATGCTGTTCCACCACCAGCCACTACACCTTCTTCTACTGCAGCTCTTGTAGCATGTAACGCATCATCAACTCTAGCACGTTTTTCTTTCATTGCTACTTCAGTAGCAGCACCAACTTTAATAACTGCAACACCTCCAGATAATTTCGCTACACGTTCTTGTAATTTTTCACGATCGTAATCTGAAGTTGCTTCTTTAATTTGTTTTTTAATTTGTTCAACACGATTAGAAATTGCATCTTTTTTACCAACACCATCAATAATCGTTGTAACATCTTTATTAATAACAATTCTTTTTGCTTGACCTAAATTATCTAAAGTAGCTTTTTCTAACTCCATACCTATTTCTTCAGAAATAACTGTAGCGTTAGTTAAAATAGCAATATCTTGTAACATTGCTTTTCTTCTATCTCCAAATCCAGGAGCTTTTACAGCTGCTACTTTAACAATTCCTCTTAAATTATTTACTACTAATGTTGCCAATGCTTCACCTTCAACATCCTCAGCAATAATTAATAACTGTTTTCCAGCTTTAGCAACATTTTCCAATATTGGCAATAATTCACGAATATTAGATACTTTTTTATCTACTAATAATATATATGGATTTTCCAATTCTATTATTCCAGAATCTGGCTTATTTATAAAATAAGGAGATAAATAACCTCTATCAAATTGCATTCCCTCAACTACATCTAATTCATCTTCTAATCCAGATCCTTCTTCAACAGTAATTACTCCTTCTTTCCCTACTTTCTGCATTGCTTCAGCAATCAACTTACCAACAGTTTCATCAGAATTAGCAGAAATTGTACCTACCTGTTCAATAGCTTTGTTATCAGTACATGGTTTAGATAACTTTTTTAACTCTCCTACTGCAGCTGACACAGCTTTATCAATACCTCGTTTTAAATCCATAGGATTCATTCCTGCTGCAACAGCTTTTAGTCCTTCACTAACAATAGACTGAGCAAGAACAGTTGCAGTTGTAGTACCATCTCCAGCTGCATCATTTGCTTTAGATGCGACTTCTTTTACCATTTGCGCACCCATATTTTCAAATTTATCTTCTAATTCAATTTCTCTAGCTACAGAAACACCATCTTTAGTAATAGAAGGAGCACCAAAAGATTTATCAATTACTACATTTCTACCTTTTGGTCCTAATGTTACTTTTACTGCATCTGCAAGGATATTAACACCACGAAGCATTTTCGCACGTGCATCACTACCAAATTTTACATCTTTAGCTGCCATTTTTCTTTCCTTATCAATTCTTTTATTATTCAGAACATTTAATTAAGAAATTATTTTGTAACAACTGCTAAAATATCACTTTCCGACATAATTAATAATTCTTCATTATTAATTCTTTCTGTCTTGACACTATATCCATCATTAAAAATAACTATATCTCCAACTTTAACATCTAATGATTTTATTTCACCATTTTCTAATGTTCGACCATTACCTATAGCAACTACTTTCCCTCGAGTTGATTTTCCTGCAGCCGATCCAGTTAAAACTATTCCACCAGTAGATTTAGCTTCAACTTCTTCACGTTTAACAATAACTCGATCATGTAACGGACGAAGGCAGATTTCATCTTTCATTAATGTTCTCCTAATAAATAAATCCATAACAAATTAAATTAAGGATAGTACTAGTATTATATACTATATAATAATTTATTCAATACTAGGACTCTATCAAAATATATGGGGTAAATTTAAATGAGTTCAAGGGTAGGAATAATATTTTTTTATTTTTAAATAAGTAATTTGTTTTTTGTTAAAACAAAATTAATAATCTATTATCTCTAATAGATCAATCTTGATAAGTAAAAACTGTAATTACTTTTTTTACATTTTTAATTTTACTTGCTATAGATGCTATTTTATTTGCTTCTTTTTTTTTTAAAAAACCAAATAAAAAAACTTCTTTATTTTCAGTAATAACTTTAACTGAATTGATATTTCTTAAAATTTTTAACTTTAACTGTGTCGTAATCCATGTATCCACTAAAATATCTTGCAATTTAATAACATCAAGAATTCTTACCTCATTATAAATAGTACTAATTTCTTTAATTTTAGATAAAATAGTATACTCAATTTTTTTTAATAATTTTGAATTATTTACTTGTCCTATTAACAAAACTTTACCAGAATAAACGATTGGAATAATACGAATTTTTTGATTGAATTTTACAAATTTACTTCTATAAATAATCGTGTTTATCTTACTAGATAAGATTAAGTCGTCTATTTGTGTTCCTAAACTTCTTGAATCTACAGCACTTTTCGTTACAACAAAAGCAGAACCAATCATAGTTGTACCAGTGCATCCATTTAAAATAATACCTATTAAAAATAACCATGTTGTCAAAAATAAAACTCTCATTACATGCCTTTATGTTTTTAAAATATATTAAAAATATAAATAAAAATACTTAAAAACATAAAAAAAAGTATTTTTTTATTTACTATTTACTAAAAAGATAATTCTTTTGATACTAATACATATAATTCTTCGTGCCTTGGAATATGAATATTATTTTTTTTTGATATATTTAATAAATATCCAGTAATTTCTTGAATTTCTGTTTTTTTATTACATTCTATATCTTGTAGCATGGAAGATTTATTATTCCCAGTAAGTTTTATAATATTTAAAATTTTTTTATATAAATATTCAACACCAAAATTATGAAAAAAAGTTTTTTTTATAACTAAATCTAATTCTAAACATAAATAAAAAATTTCTTTCTTATATTTGTTTAATTCTTTATTTTTACATTGATATTTAACTGATAAAGGATTAATTACAGAATTAATACAAAGTTTTTCTAAAGTAGGGATGATTATATTGGAATGCCATCTAACTTTTCCTAAAAAATTAGATAACATATCTAAAACAAAATAAGATTTTTTTCCTAAGTTATTAATTCCACCAATTATAATTTCTCCATTATGTACATGATATATAATATTATTTTCTTTATAAGCGGCATGATTAGTTACACCCCTGATTAACGGTTGTTTAATTTTTAAAAAACATTTTTCATTAACCATTCCATTGAAAATCATAATAATAATACAATTTTGATTCACTATTTTAGAAATTTTTAATAACTCTGGATATATTTTCCATGCTTTTAAAGTAATAATCAAAATATGCGTATTTCTAATACTACTGATTAAATTAGTAGTTATAAAATATTTTTTTTCTATTTGATTTATATCAACTATATTAACTTCTAATCTTTTATTATTAGAATTTTTTGTGATACCATGTACACTAATATTTTTTCCATTATCAATAAGTAATTTCAAAAAAACACTTCCTAATGCACCACAACCTAATATACTAATATTTATCATATCAATCGATATCTAAAAAAATGGATATAAAAACTAAATAGAACTAATTTAAAGCAAATTTAAAATTAATGTATATAAAAATAAAATTAACTTTTTTGTAACGGAAATACATGTAGTGTATTTCCGTTAATGCTTAAAATAATAACCTTAGTTTTAGCTTTTAATTCTGTTTTTGAATAAATTCTCCAAACAGAATCAAATATTTTTACTTGACCATATCCATTATATGTATCATTTATTAAAATAACTTTTTTCCCAATTAATTTTTTTTGTATTTCATTGATACCATTGTAATGAAATTTATTTAAGTTATTATTTTTTTTTATATAAAATCCAACTACTATCATAAATAGTATTGATATAAAAAAACAAATAACTTGTATTAATAAATTTAATGAAAACAAATATGATATCAAGCTAATAAAAATACATGAAATACTAATCCATAAAAAAAATCCACAAAAAAAAATTGATTCTAAAATTAATAATATAAAAGATAATACTAGCCAATAATATATATGAAAGCAAAAATATTGAAACATTTTTATTTTATAAATCTATACTTTTTTAACTTTATTTTTTTTATTTACATCATTTTGATTCAAATTAGTATTTATCATTTCTACAATTCCTGCAATTGATCCTACCAAATTTGCAGTCTCTAACGGAAACATAACAATTTTAGTATTACTAGATGTTCCAATGCTCGTCAATGCATCTGTATACTTTTGAGCTATAAAATAATTCACAGCTTGTATATTTCCAGTTTTAATTGCATTTGAAACTAATTCAGTTGCTTTTGCTTCAGCTTTTGCTGATCTTTCTCTAGCTTCAGCTTCTAAAAAAGATGACTGTCTATCACCTTCTGCTTTTAATATCTGAGACTGTTTCTTTCCTTCAGCACGTAATATAGCCGCTTGTCGAATGCCCTCTGCTTCTAATATATCAGCTCTTTTTGTTCTTTCTGCTTTCATTTGTGCATTCATAGCCTCAATTAATTCACTTGGTGGTCGAACATCTCTAATTTCAATTCGAGTAATTTTAACTCCCCATGGATTTGTAGCTTCATCTACTATAGATAATAATTTAGTATTAATATAGTCCCTTTGTGATAACATTTCATCTAATTCCATTGAACCTAAAACAGTCCTAAAATTTGTCATTGTCAAATTGATAATTGCAAGTTGCAAGTTACTTACTTCATATGCTGCTTTTACAGCATCTATAACTTGAATAAAACATATTGCATCAATTGAAACATTAGCATTATCTTTTGAAATTACTTCCTGAGATGGAATATCTAAAACTTGTTCCATCATATTTATTTTTTTTCCAATACGTTCTACAAAAGGAAATAAAATATTTAATCCAGGCATTAACGTTTTTGTATAACGTCCAAATTTTTCTACTGTCCATTGATATCCTTGAGGAACAATTTTAATAGATGAAACTGCTAACATTAAAGCACTAAATAACAAAGTCGTTATAAATATCAACATTGTAATATTTCTGTTTTTGTTTATATATTTTTCTATAATACATAAAAAAAAAAAAAAAACCAATAATTTTTTAGAAAAACAAAATTTTAATCCGTTAGTAGGATAGATATCCTATAAATAAATTAAAAATTTTTTGTTTATAAATGGAATTAATACAGTTTAATAACATTATCAATTAAACTATAAAGTCATAGTATATAAATTTTCCTATGATTCAATTTTCCTTAAAAAAAATGATAAAATAATAAAAATCTAACATTATTTGAACGTTTATTGTATAATAATAGATTAAAAGATAGATGAAATAATCTATTTATTTTTTAAAACAATGTCTTATATTCATTGGTAATTTTTTAATCATGGAGGTTTAGTGAACAAAACTACTATTAACACATTATTAGAATGGAAAAAAAATAAAAAAAAATTTGCTTGTATTACTGCATATGACTTTACATTCGCAAACTTATTTTCAAAAAGTGGAATTAATGTTATCTTAGTTGGAGATTCACTTGGAATGACTATACAAGGTTATTCCACAACATTACAAGTCACCATTCAAGATATGATATATCATACACAATGTGTAAGAAAGGGTGCTCCGGATTCTTTTATAATGTCTGATATGCCATTTATGTCTTATAGTTCTCTTAATGATGCATATAAAAATGCTGCTTTATTAATCCAATCTGGTGCAAACATGGTTAAAATTGAAGGTGGTGAAAAATGGATTTGTAATATTGTAAATAATCTGGTAAAACGTTCAATTCCTGTATGTGGTCATTTAGGATTAACACCACAATCTATTAATATGATCGGTGGTTATAAAATAGCTGGTCGTAATCAAAAAGATTCAGAAAAAATAATTTCTAATTCTATTTCATTAGAAAAGTCTGGAATACAACTGATTGTTTTAGAATGTATTCCGTGGAAATTAGCTCAAAAAATCACTCAAACTTTATCAATACCAGTTATAGGAATTGGATCAGGTAAAATGACAGATGGTCAAATATTAGTTATGCACGATATTTTAGGCATTACTGTAAATAATATTCCTTCTTTTTCTAAAAAATTTATGAATGAATCTTATGATATAAAAAATGCAATTAATAAATACGTAAAAAGTGTAGAAAATGAACTTTTTCCTTCAAAAGAACATATATTTGATTAAATAAGGAAAAAATAAGTTATGTTAATTATTGAAGATAAAAATATTTTAAAAGAAACTATCCAAGAAATAGTAGCAAAAAAAAATAAAAAAATTGCATTAATACCAACAATGGGTAATATCCATGATGGACATTTATCTTTAATTAAAGCAGGAATGAATCATGCAAATATCATTATAGTAAGTATATTTGTAAATCCAATGCAATTTAATGAAGAAAAAGATTTTATTACCTATCCTAGAACATTGAATCAAGATTACGAAATACTAAAAAAAAATAATGTTAATATTGTTTATGTACCTCATTTTAAAGATATTTATCCCAATGGAATTAATGAACATACATTCATTAATGTTCAATCATTATCAAATATTTTAGAAGGAAAAAGTAGACCTAACCATTTTTATGGTGTTGCTACAATTATAGCAAAACTTTTTAATATCATTCAACCTAATTTAGCATGTTTTGGGGAAAAAGATTATCAACAATTGCTACTAATTCGTAAAATGACATTAGATCTTAACTATCCTATAAAAATTATTTCTGTTCCAATAGTGCGTGATATTAATGGACTTGCATTAAGTTCTAGAAACAAATTATTAGATGAAAAAGAAAAAAAGATAGCAAACAAAATTAATAAAATATTAAATAATTGTGCAAAAAAAATTGAAAATAAAATAAATACAATTCAAAAAATTATAGAAAGTACAAAAAAAGAACTTATAAAAAATAAAATCAAGTTAGATACTATTTTTATAAGAAATGCACAAAATTTAAATGAATTAAATGAAAAAACTAAATATGCAATAATATTGCTAAGCGTTCGAATTGGAAAAATACGTTTAATTGATAACAAAAAAATCAAATTATTTTAAATATATTTAAAATCATCTAATAATGTTAATCATTATTCTATCTTCATTTTCATACTATTAATATAATTAAGTTTTTTGATATTGAAATCAAATTTCAATATCAAAAAATATATTTTTAAATAATATTAAAATTACACTTAATGATATTTAAAAATATATTTTTATAAAAAAATCCTACTTAAATAATCTTAAATAGATACTACAAATTAAATATAAATTAATGAGGTTTAAATATGGAAAAATACATTGAAAAAATGATTTATGCATCAAGATGGTTATTATTTCCAGTATATATTGGTTTATCATTCGGTTTTGTCTTATTAACCCTAAAATTTTTTCAACAAATTATTCATATAATACCAAAATTGTTTGCAATGTCTGAATCCGGTTTAATTTTAACAGTTTTATCATTAATAGATATTGCTTTAATTGGTGGATTGTTAGTAATGGTAATGTTTTCTGGTTATGAAAATTTCATTTTAAAAATGACTGTTAATGATCAAGACCAAAAATTAACCTGGATGGGGAAAATGGATGTCAATTCTATTAAAAATAAAGTTGCATTATCTATTGTTGCGATTTCTTCAGTACATTTATTAAGAATATTTATGGAAGCTGAAATAGTACCAGATAATAAAATTATGTTATGTGTTATTATTCATTTATCTTTTGTATTATCAGCATTTGGTATGGCATATATTGACGGAATGGGGAAAAAAATAGAAAAATAATTCATCTTTCTCAAATTAAAAATTAATAATTAATATTATTAAACAAAAAAGGAAATAAAAAAATGAAAATAGCAATAATCCTTTCAGGATGTGGTTTTTTAGATGGATCTGAAGTTAACGAAGTAGTTTTAACTATTTTATCTTTAGAAAAAAGAAAAATAGATTATCAATGTTTTGCACCAAATATCCAACAAAAAGATGTAATAAATCATATTAATCAAAAAAAAAATGAAGAAATAAGAAATGTACTAATAGAATCTGCTAGAATTGTACGAAGTAAAATATTACCACTAGATCAATGCAATTCAAATGAATTTGATGGATTAATTGTTCCTGGTGGTTATGGTGTTGTAAAAAATTTATCTAATTATTATTTTGATAAATCTAATTTTTTTATAGAAAAAAATGTATTAAAAATTTGTCGAAAATTTATAGGGAAACCTGTAGGATATATTTGTATAGCTCCAGTTTTATTACCAATGATTTATAAAAAGAAAATTAAATTGACTATTGGTAATGATAAAAAAATAAGTAATGATTTGGTAAAATTAGGTTGTAAAGTTGTAAAATGTCAATCCAACGATATTGTAATTGATTTAAAAAATAACATTATAACCACTCCAGCCTATATGTTATCTAATAATATCTATGATATATATTTAAATATTGATAAATTAGTTTGTATAATGTTAGATTTACATAAAAAAATAAATATTTAAAAGACATAATTAAATGTATGAGAATTAAATTCTCTTTTTTTTAAAAAAAATATTTTATTTTTTATTTTAAATTTTACTTAAATACATAATTTTTTATGGTAATTTTTTTATATGATAATAGCTAAATTAGTTCTTTTGAGACATGGTAAAAGTCAATGGAATGAACAAAATCGTTTTACAGGATGGACTGATATTGGATTATCAGAAAAAGGATATGTAGAAGCAAAAAAAGTAGGGAAATTTTTTAAAAAAAATAAATTTCACTTTGATTTAGCATATACTTCAACTTTAAATAGAGCATCAGATACATTAATAAAAATACTAAACGAAATAAATCATAATCATATACCAATTGAAAAAAGTTGGTTTTTAAATGAACGACATTACGGAGCATTAGAAGGATTAAAAAAAACAGAATTAATAAAACAATATGGAAAAAAACAAGTAAATTTATGGAGAAAAGATTTTCATACAATTCCACCAAAAATAAATGAGAATGATCCAAAATATCCCGGAAATAACCAAAAATATGCTCATTTAAAAAAATCCATTTTACCTCTAGGTGAGAGTTTATATGAAACTATGAAACGTGTAATTATATACTGGGAAAAAACAATAAAACCTCAACTAAAACAAGGAAAAAATATCATTATTGTTGCTCATGGGAATTCTTTAAGAACTTTAATTAAATATATTGATAATATGAATGAAACAGATTTTTTTCATTTCTATATACCAAATGCAAAACCTATTATTTATTACTTTTTTAAAAATATGAAACCAATAAAAATTTCTTATTGTTTTCAACATTAATATTATTTTTTAAATAAACAATTACATTAATATTTTAAAATATACTTTCGTTTCCAAATATTATTTCTATTGATAAAATTTATAATACATATTATAATAAAAAATTTAGTTAACTGAGTAATCGCTAATTTTCAATTAAAATTAGAGGAAAGTCCGGACTCCATGAAGAAAAGTGCCAGATAACATCTGGGAGATGAAAATCTACGAATAGTGCAACAGAAAAAAAACCGCCTTTTAAAACATATAAAAAAGGTAAGGGTGAAATGGTGTTGTTAAGAGCTCACCGCAATACTGGTAACAGTATTGGCATTGTAAACTCCACTTGGAGCAAGGTCAAATAGAAACTCATAATATGCATCTTCACATTAATTGGGTTTGGGTAGACTGCTTGAATTAATATGTGAATATTAATCTAGATAAATGATTACTTAATACAGAACCCGGCTTATAGGTTAACTAAATTTGAAAAAATGAAAAAATTAAAATTAAGGATTTAAAAATGAAATATATATTACCTGAATTACCATATGATTATGATGAGTTAGAACCATACATAGATACCAATACAATGAAAATACATCATCAAAAACATCATCAAACGTATATTAATAATACTAATGAAATTTTAAAAAAAATACCTCAATTCTCTCATTTAAGCATAAAAGATTTAATAAAAAATTTAGAAAACATTCCGGAAAAATATCAAGTTTCATTAAAAAATAATGCTGGAGGACATTTTAATCACTCGTTTTTTTGGAGAAGTTTGAAAAAAAAAACCAACTATAATTCTAATTTTAAATTAGTTAAAAAAATTCATTATTTTTTTAAAGATATCAATAATTTTAAACAAACTTTTGAAAAAAAAGCAACAAGTTTATTTGGTTCTGGATGGATATGGCTTATATTAGATGATAATAAAAAATTAATTATTTCTTGTACATCTAATCAAGATAATCCTTTAATGGGTAAAAAAATATCTGGAATTTCTGGATACCCAATTTTTGGACTAGATCTTTGGGAACATGCTTATTATTTAAAATATCAAAATCGTCGTATTGAATACGTTAATGCTTTTTGGAATATTTTAAACTGGGAAAAAGCAGAAATAAGATTTAAAAATCATCTTTCATCATGAAAGATGATTTTTAAATCAAATATGAGATTAAATATATCCTATCGATTCTTTAATTTTTCTAATATTATGTTTTGCTATTTTTTTTGCTTGATCTGCTCCATCTAAAACAATGTCCATTAAAAATTTTTTATTACTTTTAAATTCTAAAAATTTGTTTTGTATGTCTTTTAAAAAAGACGAAACAACTTCAGAAAGAGACAATTTAAATTCTTGATACAATTTTCCTTTAAATTCTTTTTCTATTAATTCATAAGAATTTCCTGTAATTCCTGAAAAAATATTCATTAAATTAGATATACCAATTTTATTTTTTAAATCAAAAAAAACTTTTGGAGGATTTTCAGAATCAGTAGTAGCACGTGTGATTTTTTTAACTACTTGTTTTGGATCTTCTAATAATGTAATTATATTGTTTTTATTTCTATCAGATTTTGACATTTTTTTATCTAACTGTTGTAAAGATAATATTTTTTTGCCTTTCTTAGAAAAGCAAGGTTGAGGTATTACAAATATATCGCCATATATTTTATTAAATCTTTTAGCTATATTTATTGTCAATTCTATATGTTGTTTTTGATCTAATCCAACTGGAACAACATTAGATTGATATAATAAAATATCTGAAGCCATTAAAATTGGATAATTAAATAATCCAACGTTTTGAGATATTTTTCTGTTATTTAAATTTTTTTTAAATTGAGTCATTCGTTTTAATTCGCCAAAATATGTATAACAACTTAATATCCAATTCAATTCTACATGTTCTTGAACATGTGATTGTATAAATACAATAGATTTTTTAGGGTTAATGCCACAAGCTAAATACAATGCTAAAGTATCTATTATATTTTTCTTCATATTATCAGGATCTTGTTTTTTAGTGACAGTATGATGATCTACTATACAAAAGATACAATTATAATTATTTTTATTTTGCATTAAAACCCATTGTTTTATTGCTCCAATATAATTTCCAATTGTTAATAATCCAGATGGCTGAGTACCACTAAATAAAATTTTTTTTCTTTTATTAAATTCAATTTTTTTATCTTTTTTCATTTTTCTTAATAAAAAATTTTAATAAATCTTTTTTATATCTGTTATATACAACAATTATATAAATAATATAAAATTATTCATCTATATTAAATAGATTTTGACGAATAGAAGATATTACAAAATGATAATCAGATTGTTTAAATATTGCAGAGCCTATAATAAAAATATTAGCACCTGATTTTGCAATATTTTTAACATTATTTATATTAATTCCTCCATCAACTTCTAGATTAATAGAAAAACCACTATCAACAATAATTTTTTTTATTTGTTTAATTTTCAACAATGTCTTTTTTATAAAAGATTGTCCAGCAAAACCAGGATTAACAGACATAATTAAAATGTGATCTAATTCATCTAAGACGTAATCCAAATAATGTAAAGAAGTTGCAGGATTCAATGCAACACCTCTTTTACAACCATAACTTTTAATTAGTTTTAACGTATAATCAAGATTTTTTACTAATTCAGGATGAATAGTAATATGAGTAGCTCCAGATTCTACAAACTTAGGTATTAATTTATTAATAGATCGAGTCATTAAATGAATTTCAATAGGATGTTTAATTCCATAATTTCTTAACGATTTACAAATTATTGGTCCAAAAGTTAAATTAGGAACATATTGACCATCCATACAATCAAAATGTATCATATCAGAACCTGCATTAATAACTCTATCAACATCTTCACCTAGTAAAGCAAAATTAGCTGATAAAATTGACGCTGAAATTAAATATCGATTCATTAAATTATCTCTTTCTAATAAAAAATAATAACTAAAATAGTTATATAACTTCTAATATAAATAATCAATAATAAAAAATTAAAAAGATAAATGAATTGCTTTAAGAATTATTTTTTTATCGAGATTTAAATATAATTCTGCAGAACCAATAGATTTTAGTAGTACCATATTGTACTGATTATAATACATTTTTTTATCCTGTTTAAGATACGAAATAAAATTAATATTAGATAATATTTTCGGGATCTTAGTTGGTAATTTTGAAGAATTTAATAATTTTACTATTCTTTGAAATTCAATTAAATTTATTTTTTTTAACAATAATGAAATTCTTGAAGCTATTACTATACCTATAGAAACTGCTTCTCCATGAAGTATATCTTCATTTTTTAATGCTGATTCAATTACATGACCAAAAGTATGTCCTAAATTTAACAATATACGTTGATTTTTCATTTCATTTTCATCTAAAGTAATGATATTACTTTTTAAAATGCAACATTTCTTAATACAATTAGTTAATTCTTTTTTTTTTAAAATTAAAATTTTTTTAATATTTTTTTCTAACCAACAAAAAAAATTATAATCTAAACTAATTGCATATTTTATAACTTCTGCTAAACCAGATAAATATTGTTTTTTTGGCAATGTATTAAGAGTATTAAAATCATTAATCACTAATATAGGTTGATAAATACTTCCAACCATATTTTTTTGAAAAAGATGATTAACTCCAGTTTTTCCACCAATAGAAGAATCTATTTGCGATAATAAAGTTGTAGGGATTTGTATATATGGAACACCTCTTTTATAACAAGAAGCAACAAAACCAGTGATATCTCCTATAACACCTCCACCTAAAGCAATTAAAACAGTATTTCGAGAATACTTTTTTTTTAAAAGAATAGAAATAATTTCACTAAAAGTATTTAAATTTTTATATTTTTCTCCATCTGATATAACAATATTATCGATTCTTCTAATTCCAACTTTAAAAATAGAAGAATAAACAGAATCTAAATATATGGATCCTATGACAGAATTAGTAATAATCATAACAGATTCTAATTGAGAAATTATAGAAAAAATTTTTTCTGAATTTAATAAATCTTTTCCAATAATAATTGGATACGTTCTATTCAATAAATTAACATTAACTATATGCATAGAATTTTAAAAAAATTAAATATCTGATAATAATTTTATAATTTGATTGGTAATTATTTTGACACTTTGATTATCAGTATACAAAGTGATATCTGCTATTTCTTGATAAAGAGGATTTCTTTCAACAGCTAATTTTTTAATAATTTCATCAGCATGAATATTTTGATTTAATAGAGGTCTTTTTTTATTATGTTTAGTACGTAATATTTGTTTTTTAATACTAGTATGTAAATATACCACAATTCCTCTTGAAGAAAGTCTATTACGAATTTCTTTAGATTGAATTGAACCCCCACCAGTAGCTAAAATAATTTTTTCTTTTTCTGTTAATTCTTTAATAATTTTATTTTCTCTTTTTCTAAAACCTTCTTCTCCTTCCAAATCAAATATCCAACTTAAATCTGCTCCACTTCTTTTTTCAATTTCTTCATCTGAATCAAAAAAATCCATATTTAATTTTTGAGACAAATATTTTCCAATCGTACTTTTACCAGCACCCATGGGACCTATTAAAAATATGTTTTTTTTGTCTATCATAATTTATTTCAATTATTTATATAATTAAAATTATATTTTAATTTTAAAAACATAATAAATGCAAATTTTTTATTGCAAAATAAATAAAAATTATATGAATAATTTTTGTTTTTTATCTTTTTAATTTTATTTTGAAATTTAAAATGTAAATTTATTTTTTACAATAAAAAAATATTAATATCCAATGTTTTTAATTAACATATAAAAAATCAATATGAATAATTTTAAATTTATATGGATGTTTTTGTATTCTTTTAATTTTTACTAAAATATTATTATTATCAACAATGATATTTAATGTATTAAAAAAATTTTTATCTATTTTTTTATTTAAAACATCATGATAATTTAATTTTATTAAAACTGGAACATTCAATTTTCCATAAATTATTGCTGGAATCTGATTATTTTTTCTTAATTTTCTGCTTGCACTTTTTCCATGTTCTTTCCGAATATCTGCGTAAATACTTAACATATTTTTTCCTAATAAAATTACTGTTTTAAACAAATTTTAAAAAAATAATATTTTTATACTTCTATATATTACATATATTTAATATAATTAATATTATATTTTATTCTAAATTCTTATAAAAAATGTCATTATTCATTACAAAACGTTGTATAAATTGTGATCTTTGCACTAAAGAATGTCCAAATAAGGCAATATATAAAGGACAATTTACTTATAAGATTAACAAAAATCTTTGTACTGAATGTGTTGGATATTATAAAAAACCAAATTGTCAATCTGTATGTCCTATTAAAAATACTATTGTGAAAGATTTAAGTAATATAGAAAATGTCAAGAGTTTATTAAAAAAACAAAAAAAAATATCTTCCAAATATAAGAAAAAATATTGATACTTTTATTAAGTATTTTAATTTTCAAAAATTACAATTGAACAAACATATTTTTTTTCATCTGAAATAGAAACATGTATTTTTTTAATTTTTAATTGTTTAGAAATTGATCTAGCTTTTCCTAATAAATTTAATTTTGGTTTACCAAAAAAATCATGAAAAAGTTCAAATTGATTAAAATATATTCCTTCTTTTATTCCAGTACCTAATGCTTTAGAAGCAGCTTCTTTTACTGAAAAATGCTTAGCAATAAATTCAATAGGAAAATTATTCATTTGATATCTTTGATATTCATTAAATGAAAGTATCTTTTTTGCTATTTTTCTTGAAGATGTATAAATTTCTTTAATTCTTGAAATTTTTACAAGATCTAATCCTATTCCAATTATAGACATAATACTGCAATTTAAATTTAATTATTATTGATAATATTTTTCATTTTTTTTACTGATTTTTTTAATCCAAAAAAAAATGCATCTGAAATTATAGAATGTCCTATATTAAAAGTATGTATACCAGATATTTCAATTATTTTTTTTATATTTTCATAATTTAAACCATGACCTGCATTAACTATTAATTTTTTCTTGTTGCAATAATATATTGCTTTTTTTATATTATCTAATTCTGTCTTTTCTTGATCTGTTCTAAATAAATTAGAATATAAACCAGTATGAATTTCAATACCCTCAACACACATAAAATATGCTTCTTCTATATCATCTATATTAGGTTCAATAAATAAAAAAACATTAATATTATTATCTTGTAATTGTTTAATAACGTTTGTTAATTTCTCTTTATTTTTTTTTATATCCAATCCACTTTCAGTTGTTAATTCCATTCTTTTTTCTGGAACTAAACAACAAGAATCTGGTTTTATTTTACATGCAAAATTAATCATTTTATTATTTGCAGCTATTTCTAAGTTCATCGGTATTTGTAAAGTTTCTTTTAAAATTTTTACATCTCTTTTTCTTATATGTCTATAGTCTTCACGTAAATGAATCGTAATACCATCGGCACCACCTTGTTGAGCTAAAAAAGCAGCATGTACAGGATCTGGATAAAAAGTATTTCTAAAATTTCTTATTGTTGCAATATGATCAATATTAACACTTAATAGTGCTTTATTCATTATACTTTCCTTTAAATATTTATTAAATATAAATAAAAAAATTATTTCACAATATGTATAATTAATTTTAAGATATAAAATTAAATTTAAGAAATTCTAGAATTTCTTAAATTTAATTTTTTTATTAATCTTCACCCAAAGATAAAGAGACGATTTTATTAAAAAATATTTTTGTATATCTATACGAGAACACATACTAATTTTTTTTATTTTTTTTCCTTGATTTCCTATAATTATTTTTTTTTGACTTTTTTTATTAACATAAATAAACGCACTTATTCTAAAATGTTCTTTATTAAAGATAGAATTTTTTATTTTGATATTAATTAAATAAGGTAATTCATCTCCTAGATAACGTATAGTTTTTTCTCTAATAATTTCAGAAATTATAAATTTTTTTGAAGAATTTGTAATTTTTTCTTTTGAAAAAAAAAGCTTTTCTCTAGGAATTAAGTTAAATATTAATTTATTAATCTCACCAATAAATTGATTTTTTTTTGCACTTACCAAAATAATATTTAAAAAATTCATTTTTTTTCTAAGAAAAGATAAATAAGGTAAAAAATATTTTTTATCTGAAACTTTGTCAATTTTGTTAACTACTAATAAAATTGGACAAGAAGAAAATCTTAACGATTTTAGCAAACGTTCATCATTATGATCCCATATCATCTCTTCTATAACAAAAATAATTAAAGAATTTTTATAAAAATATTTGTTTTCAAAAAAATGATATTTTTTAAAAATAAAATTTTTATTTTTCATTCCTGGCGTATCTATATATATAATTTGTTTATTTTTTTTAGTTAAAATTCCAACTATATTACACAATGTAGTTTGCGATTTTGATGAAGTAATAGAAATTTTTTTCCCAATTAATCTATTTAATAATGTAGATTTTCCTACATTTGTTTTCCCTATAATACTAACAAAACCACAATAAGTTTCTTTTTCTTTCATAATTGCTCTAAAATTTTCAATACCTTCTCAGCAGCTACTTGCTCTGCCTTTCTACGACTAGATCCAACACCTTTAATAGGATTTTTAATTCCTGTTACTTTACAATGAATAGTAAATGCTTGATTTTGACCCTCATTACTAATATTAGCTATTAAATAGTTTGGTAATGGAAGATGATGTCCTTGTAAATATTCCTGTAATCTTGTTTTTGGATCCTTTTGATTATAATTTGGATGAATATTAATTAAACTTAAATTATACCATTTAATAATAATATTTTCAGTTTCTTGAAGATTACTATCTAAAAAAATACTCCCTATCAATGCTTCCATCGTATCAGCTAATATTGAATCTCTACGAAAACCACCATTTTTTAATTCTCCTGCACCAAGCCTTAAACACTCTCCTAAATTAAATTCTCTTGCAAGTTCTGCCAATCTATTGCCATTGACTAACGTTGCACGCATTCGACTCATCTCTCCCTCATTAGCCCGAGGAAATCTTTTATAAAGGTTATTAGTGATTACAAAACTTAAAATAGAATCTCCTAAAAATTCTAATCTTTCATTATGAAAATTACTAGCACTTCTGTGTGTTAATGCTTGATTTAATAATAATATTTTTTTAAATTTATAACCAAGATTTACTTGTAACTGTTGTATTTCTTTTTTTTTTTTCCAATCAATTAAATAAGAATGCATGAAACCTCAAATAATTTTATAAATATTAAATAAATAATAATTCTTTATTGATTACACTTAATAAAGATATTATTGATAAATAGAACCAATTCGGTTAAAATTAATTCCAGTAGGCCATTTATCTTCTTTTTTATCTATGCTAAACCAAATAATTACAGCTTTTCCAATAAAATTTTTTTCTGGTACAAATCCCCATAAACGACTATCAAAACTATAATCACGATTGTCACCCATTACGAAATAATTATCTTCAGGAACAATCCAATAATCTTTTACTAATTCAGAATTAAAATAATCTAATTTTGATTTAACATCAGGAGAAACTAAAACTTTATATTTTAAATGATTTAACCTTTCTGTTTTTTCTTCTAAAAAATATATATCACCATTAGAATCCTTTTCTTGAATTTGAACCTTGTTAGAATTTATATTATCTGATTCAGAGTAAATATCTTGCACTTTTTTTGAATGATAATTCTTAAGATAATTTTGAAAAATAATGATTTCTTTTTTTTTAAAATCATAAATAATTTTATCTCCAGGTAACCCAATAATACGCTTAATAAAATTTAATTCTGGATTCATTGGATACTTAAATATAGCAATATCACCTCTTTTAGGCTTTCCAATTTTTAAAATTGTATTATTTGTAATTGGATTTTTTAATCCATAAACATACTTATTTGCCAATATAAAATCTCCAGAAAGTAAAGTAGGCATCATAGAATTTGATGGTATATAAAACGGTTCAAAAAAAAATGAACGTACAATTAAAATAATTACCAATATAGGAAATAAAGATGAAAAATCACTTAATACCTTTGATATTTTATTTATATAATTTTTTTTTTTAAACCTTTTTTTTCGATTACTTATTTTATAATAAAACCAAAACATGCCTGTAATCAAAACTGTACAAAATAAAAAAAAATGAAAAACATTTAACATATACAATATCCTTTTCTAAATATTATATTACTTTTTGTCGATAAAAAAAATAGAACGAAAAATTTCTATAGGTAAGGATACATTTCCAATTTTTTTCATCTTTTTTTTTCCATATCTTTGTTTTTCTAATAATTTTTTTTTTCTACTTACATCACCACCATAACATTTAGCAATTACATTTTTTCGAAATTGCTTAATTGTAGAACGTGCTATAATTTTTTTTCCAATAGCTGCTTGAATTACAATTTCAAATTGATGAGATGGAATTAAAGATTTTATTTTACTGACTAAACTTTTTGCATGATACAACGAATTAGAACGATGAATTATTAAAGATAGAGGATCAATTTTTTTAGAATTTATTAAAATATCTAGACATATAATATCTGATTTCTTATATCCAATCAAATTATAATCTAATGACGCATATCCTTTTGAAACAGATTTCAAACAATTAAAAAAATCTATCATGATTTCTATCATCGGAATTTCATAAATTAATTCGATTTGTGAACCATAATATAAAATATTACTTTGTTTACCTCTCTTATTAGAACATAAAGTGATAATTTTTCCTAAATACTTTTCATTTGGAATTACTATCATACATTTAGCAATAGGTTCTCTAAATTCTTTAATTTTGTTCATTTCAGGTAATTTAGAAGGATTATCTAAGTATAAAATAGAATTATTCTTCAATCTTACTTGATACATGACAGTAGGAGTAGTAATAATTAACTCTAAATTATATTCTCTTTTTAAACGTTCTTGAACAATTTCCATATGCAATAATCCTAGAAAACCACAACGAAAACCAAATCCTAATATATTTGACTGTTCTGGTTCATAAAAAAAAGAAGAATCATTTAAACTTAATTTCATTAATGCATCACGAAAAAAAGTATAATTTTCAGTTTTAGAAGAAAAAAATCCAGCATATACTTTAGGTATTATTCTTTTAAATCCAGGTAAAGATTGTATTGCAGGATTATTTACTGTAGTAATAGTATCTCCTACTAATGCACATTTGATATCCTTCATTGAACATATTAACCATCCTATTTCACCACATGTTAATTTAGTTTTTATAATTTTTTTAGGAGTAAAAATACCTAATTGTTCTACTTTGTAAGACCGATTAGAACTCATTATCTTAATTTGATCTCCTATTTTAATGATTCCTTCTTTAATTCTAATTAAAGAAACTATACCAAAATACTGATCAAACCAAGAATCAATAATTAATGCTTTTAATGGATGAAAAGAAAAATCATGAGGAGATGGAATTTTTTTAATTAAATATTCAATAATATTTATTATTCCAAAACCAGTTTTTGAAGAACATAACATAATTTTATTTAAATATTTTTCTGGTATTAATTCATTAATTTCTTTAATAACACGATTAGGATCTGATAAAGGTAAATCTACTTTATTTAAAATAGGGATTATAGGCAGTTTCATATCTAAAGCCATATTACAATGAGCAATAGTTTGTGCTTCTACACCTTGACTAGAATCAACAAGCAATAAAACGCCCTCACATGCTGATAAAGATCGAGAAACTTCATAAGAAAAATCAACATGTCCAGGTGTATCAATTAAATTAAAGTAATACCGTTTTCCAGTTTTAGATTTATATTGAAGAGTAACATTTTGTGCTTTAATTGTAATCCCTCTTTCTCTTTCTAATACCATAGAATCTAATATCTGAGATTGATAATCTTGATTAGCTTCAAAATTACCGTTACATGTTTCTATTATACGATCAGAAAAAGTAGATTTTCCATGATCAATATGAGCAATAACAGAAAAATTTCTTATATCCTTTATCTTCACGATATATCAATAATCTCTAAAAAAATATGTTAAAACATTAAATGTTATTTATTATTAATATTTTTTTTAACTAAAATTGTTTTAAAATAAAAATATAAAAAAAATACTATGAGAAAAAATAAAAAATAACAGAAAAAAATGGAAATAAAAAAAAGTATTTCTTGATTAGGAAAATAATCATTAATAACTTTAGATATGTAAAATAAAAAAAATAAAGGAAAAAAATAAATCAAAAAACTCAAAAAAATTTCGTTAAAAAAAATAGGTAAAATACTACCAAAATTTAAAATAGTAGTACCTTTATAATCTTTTTTTTCTATTTTTCTATTTTTAGATTTCGAATTTAAACAAAAACAAGATTTCATTTTTTTATAACTATTCAATTTTTTTTTTTAAAATAAAAAAATAAAAACAACAACAAATTATACGATAAATTCAAATAAAAATAAAAATAAATGTTATTATATATTAACATTTCACATATCTATATTACTATAATTTTCTAAAAAAAAAGAAAAAACAAAAAATAGTAGCATTAACAAAAAATTTGTGATAAAATGAAAACTGGTTCGTTGGGTTTATTATTAAACAACTAAGCATAAAAAATAAAAATCTAGCTTAAAATTAGTTAATTTCTATTTAGTTTGATTTGTAAGCGCTTTGATTAGTTTAGATTTTTCTTTTGCTTTTCTTTACTTTTATCTACTAATTCTCCTAAAAAGAAGGATTAAAATAATGAAATTGCCCATTTATTTGGATTATTCTTCAACTACACCAGTTGATCCTCGTGTACATCATAAGATGTCAAATTATATGACTATTAATGGCATTTTTGGAAATCCATCATCTCGTTCTCATCGTTTTGGATGGTTAGCTGAAGAAGCTGTTGAAAATTCAAGAAATCAAATTGCTTCTCTTATTAATGCTGATTCTCGAGAAATTATATTTACTTCTGGTGCTACAGAGTCAAATAACTTAGCTATAAAAGGTGTTGCTCATTTTTATAAAAAAAAAGGTACTCATATTATTACTAGTAAAACAGAACATAAATCAGTTTTAGATAGTTGTCGTCAGTTAGAAAGAGAAGGTTTTTTAGTAACATACCTTACACCAAAAAAAAATGGTTTAATTGATATAGAAGAAATTAGTAATTCTATTTCTAATTCGACAATTTTAGTTTCTATAATGCATGTTAACAATGAAATTGGAATTATTCAAAATATCCACAATATAGGTAAAATATGTAAAGAAAAAAATATATTATTCCATGTTGATGCTACTCAATCAGTTGGAAAAATTCCTATAAATTTAAAAGAATTAAATATTAATTTAATGTCTTTTTCTGCACATAAGTTTTATGGACCTATGGGTATAGGAGCTTTATATATTAAAAGATCTCCAAGAATTAGGTTAGAACCTCAACAACACGGTGGAGGACATGAAAGAGGAATGCGTTCTGGAACATTACCTTTACATCAAATTGTTGGTATGGGAGAAGCGTGTCGTATTGCTCAAATGGAAATGGAAGAAGAATATTCTAAAATATCAAAAATAAAAAATTATTTTTGGGATTCAATTAAAAATATTGAAGAAATTTATTTAAATGGTGATATAAAATTTAGTACTCCTTATATATTAAATGTAAGTTTCAATTATATTGAAGGAGAATCATTGATTATGTCTTTAAAGGATTTAGCGGTTTCTTCTGGTTCAGCTTGTACTTCAGCTAGCTTAGAACCTTCTTATGTTCTAAAAGCATTAGGTGTTGATGATGAATTAGCTCATAGTTCTATTCGATTTTCATTTGGTAAATATACCAAAAAAAATGATATTGATTATGCTATTAATTTAATATATACATCTATAAAAAGATTGCGTGATTTATCTCCATTATGGGAGATGTATAAAAAAGGTATAAACATTAAAGAAGTTAATTGGAATTCACATTAAGAGTAATGTGAAAGAAAACAAAAACAATAAAATTATAGGTGATAAAAATGGCTTATAGTAAAAAAGTAATAGATCATTATGAAAATCCAAGAAATGTAGGATCATTTGAAGATGATGATAAAAATATTGGATCTGGTATGGTTGGTGCTCCATCTTGCGGTGATGTTATGAAATTACAAATTAAAGTAAATAATAACGAAATAATTGAAGATGTAAAATTTAAAACATATGGATGTGGTTCTGCAATTGCTTCTAGCTCTTTAGTTACTGAATTAATAAAAGGAAAATCATTAAAAGAAGTAGAAAAAATTAAAAATAAAACGATTGCAAAAGAGTTAGCATTGCCTCCAGTAAAAATTCACTGTTCTATTTTAGCAGAGGATGCTATAAAGGCAGCAATTAAGGACTATAAAACAAAACAAAGTATAAAAAAATAATATTTTTTATATATTTTAAATGTACATCATCTTTTTATTAAAAATAAATCTATCTTGATTACGGGTAATAAATTTATGTCCATATTTTTAACTCAAAAAGCTGCTGCATATCTTATTAGTTTCTTAAAAAAATCTGGAAAAAGTGCAGAGTTAAGATTAGATGTGAAAAAATCAGGTTGTTCTGGAATGAGTTATGTTGTTAAATATCTTGATAAAATTAAAGATACTGATTTAGTTTTTGAAGACAAAGGAATAAAAATTATTGTTGATTCTAAAAATATAAAATATCTTAATGGTTTAGAGTTAGATTTTGTAAAAAATGGACTTAATAAATCATTAAAGTTTAATAATCCTAATATTAAGGAAAAATGTGGATGCGGTTTAAGTTTTAATATATAATATATTTTTAATATTTTTATTAAAATTTTTTTCCATTTTTCACAAAATATGAATTATTTTAAGTTGTTTGGTTTTATAGTAAATTATAAAATTGATGAAAAAATTTTAAAAAATCGATATAAAGAGTTACAAAAAAAATATCATCCAGATCGTCATTTTAATAAAACAAATTTAGAAAAAAAAGAGACATCTGATATATCTTCAATGATTAATATCGCTTATCGAACATTGAAAAATCCTGTAGAACGTATTGAACACATATTGGATATAAATCATTCTTATAATAAAGAAATAAATATTATTCAGGACAAGAGATTTTTAAAAAAACAATTTTCATATTATGAAAAGTTAGAATATTTTAAAAAAAACAAAACATCAAAAGAAGAAATTAACATATTTATTCAATTTATAAAATATAAAATTGAATATTACTTTAAAAAAATAGAAGAATCATTATCAAAAAAAAATTTTTCAAAGGCTTCTAATTTTTTTTATAAACTTAAATTTTTAATAAAAATTAAAAAAGAAATAGATAAAATTAATTAAACTTTTTATTTTTTAAAAATATAAATAGAGAAAAAAATGCCTAAAATTATTTTTTTACCACATAAAGAATTATGTCCAAATGGAGTTACATTTGAAGCAAAAAAAGGAGAATCAATTCTTAATGCTGGATTAAGAAATAATGTTCGTATTGAACATGTTTGCGAAAAGTCTTGTGTTTGTACTACTTGTCATTGTATTATTAGAAAAGGATTTTCTTCTTTAGAAAAAAGTTCGGAAATGGAAGAAGATATGTTAGATAAAGCTTGGGGTGTAGAAGAACACAGTCGTCTTAGTTGCCAAGCGATTATTCAAGATGAAGATTTAATAATAGAGATTCCAAAATATACTATTAATCATATTCGTGAGCAATAAAATATGAAAAATAAAAAAGAAATTACCTGGAACGATACTCAGGAGATAGCCGAAGCACTACATGAAAAATATCCTCATTTAAATCCTAAATATATACGTTTTACTGATTTACATAATTGGATATGTAAATTAAAAAATTTTAAAGATAATCCTAATAGTTCAAATGAAAGAATATTAGAATCAATATTCTTAAAATGGCTTCAAGAATATGAATAACATGTACATATAATATAATGTTAGTAAATAATAATATTAATTATACAATTAATGCATTAAATAAATTTTAAAAATTTAATAAAATTAACGTTAACAGGAATTTTAAATGAAACAAATTTTTAGTTTATTTGGTATGTTAGGGTTAATTACTATTGCTGTTATTTTTTCAAATAATAGAAAGTTAATAAATTTTAGAACTGTATTCGGCGCTTTTTTAATGCAATTAAGTATAGGAGCGTTTGCACTTTACCTGCCTTCTGGTCGTATATTATTAGAGTCTTTTTCAAATTTAATTACAAATATTATTAGTTATGGAAAAGTTGGAATGGATTTCATATTTGGAGGACTGGTATCTAATAAAATGATTGAAGTTTTTGGAGGAAGTGGATTTATTTTTGCATTTCGTGTTCTTCCTGTAATTGTTTTTTTTTCTGCTTTAATTTCTGTTTTATATTATCTTGGAATCATGCAAATATTTATCAAAATATTTGGAGGATTAATTCATAAATTATTATGTACTTCCCGAACAGAATCTTTATCAGCAACTGCTAATATTTTTTTAGGTCATACTGAATCCCCATTGGTTGTTAAGCCTTATATATCGACAATGACTCGTTCGGAATTATTTGCTGTTATGTGTGGTGGATTATCTTCAGTATCAGGATCTGTATTACTTGGATATGTTCAAATGGGTATTCCTGTAGAATATTTAATTACTGCTTCTTTTATGTCTGCTCCAGGAGGGTTATTATTTGCTAAATTATTAATTCCAGAAGATAAAAAAATAAATAATCAGATATATAAATCTGAAGTTGATGATAAAAAAAAAAAATATATCAATATTATTGATGCTGCAGCATCAGGTGCAATTTCTGGGATTAAATTGTCTTTAAATGTTGGTGCGACACTATTGGCTTTTATAGCTTTGATTGCACTAGCAAATGATTTATTAAGAACTATTGGAAATTTATTATTTATTCCAAATTTATCACTAGAATGGATTTTAGGATGTTTATTTTCACCAATTGCTTTTTTAATTGGAATACCTTGGAATGAAGCAACAATTGCAGGTTCATTCATCGGTCAAAAATTAGTTATTAATGAATTTGTAGCATATATGAAATTTTCAGAATTTTTAAAATCTAATTCTGAATTTATTATCACTGGAAAAGAAATACTATCATCTCATTCTAAAGCTATTATTTCTTTTTCTTTATGTGGATTTGCAAATTTTGCATCCGTAGCAATACTAATAGGTAGTTTGGGTGGAATCGCTCCGAATAGACGTCAAGATGTTGCAAAATTATCTTGGAAAGCTATATTAGCGGGATCATTATCTAATTTGATGAGTGCTAATATTGCTGGATTTTTTTTATCAATTCAGGAATCATTTTATTATTTAAAATAAAGATTTAATTTATTTAGAGATGAATTTTAATTTCAATAAATTGGATCTTTATTTTTTTTTTATATATATATTATATAATTTATATATATATATTATTATTTGATTTTCTGATAAGTAATCAAGATATAAATCAATTAATTAGGAGTTAATTTTGAAACGTGTATTTTTAATAATTTTAGATTCTTTTGGAATTGGTGCTACTAAAGATGCAAATAAATTTGGAGATACTGGTGCTAATACATTAGGAAATATTGCAAAATCATGTTTTTATGGAAAAGCAAATAAAAATGGACGTTATGGTAATTTAAAATTACCAAATTTGTCAAAATTAGGTTTAGGTGAAGCAGCAAAAGAATCTTCTGGAATTTTTCCGTTTGGATTAGAAAAAGAAATTGATATTATTGGTGCTTATGGTTATGCAAGTGAATTATCTTCTGGAAAAGATACTGCTTCTGGACATTGGGAAATAGCAGGCGTTCCAGTATTATTTGAATGGGGATATTTTAAAAACAAGATCTTTAGTTTTCCAGAAAATTTATTAAGTCAAGTAATTAAAGAGGGAAAAATTTCTGGATATTTAGGTAACTGTCATGCTTCGGGAACATCAATTATTGACAAATTAGGAGAAAAACATATAGAAACTGGAAAACCTATTTTCTATACTTCAGGAGATTCTGTATTTCAGATCGCATGTCATGAAGAAAAATTTGGATTAGAAAAACTTTACAATCTTTGTAAGATTACTAGAAAAATTTTAAATGATGAACGTTATAATATTGCTAGAGTGATTGCAAGACCATTTATAGGAGAGAAATCTGGTTTTTTTATTAGGACTGGAAATCGTTATGATTATTCAGTAGAACCACCAGAACCAACAGTGTTAAAAAAGTTAGTTGAAGAAAAGTCTGGAAATGTAATATCTATTGGAAAAATTGCAAATATTTATGCAAATGTTGGAATTACAAAAAAAGTACATGCTATTGGCAGAGAAAAATTATTTAATGCAACTATTCAAGAAATAAAAAATGCAAAAAATAATACTATTATATTAACTAATTTTGTTGATTTTGATTCTTCATATGGACATAGAAGAGATGTAGCTGGATATGCATTAGAATTAGAATTATTTGATAAAAGAATTCCAGAAATACTCCACTTAATTAAAAAAAATGATTTATTGATTATTACAGCAGATCATGGATGTGATCCAACATGGTACGGAACTGATCATACAAGAGAAAATATTCCAATATTGATTTATAGTCCTAAAATTACTCCATGTTATCTAGGACATCGTAAAACTTTTGCAGATATCGGACAAACGATTGCAAAATATTTTGGTTTATCTCCGATGAAATATGGAACAACAATGTTTTAAAATATTTGACATAAATATTATAATACAAGGAATTTTTTTTATGTTTACCCCACATATTAATGCTAAAAAAAATGATTTTTCAGATATTATGATTATGTCTGGAGATCCATTAAGAGCACTTTATATTGCAAAAAATTTTTTAAAAAATAGTTATCAAGTTAATAATATTAGAGGGATGTTAGGTTTTACAGGAATATATAAAAATCGTAAAGTTTCTGTTATGGGCCATGGAATAGGTATCCCTTCTTGTTTGATTTATATTAAAGAATTAATTGATTTTTTTGGGATCAAAATAATTTTGAGATTAGGATCTTGTGGAGCAATTAATAAAAAAATTAAATTAAGAGATATTATTATTGCAATGGGTGCATGTACAGATTCTAAAATTAATAGACAAAATTTTTTAGATAATGATTTTTCTGCAATTGCTGATTATGAGTTAATGAAGAATGCAATTATTGTTGCTAAAAAAAATAAAATTAATTTTCATGTAGGTAATGTTTTTACAACAGACATATTTTATAGAGAAAATATAAAATTTTATGAAAAAATAGAAAAATTTGGAATATTAGCAATAGAAATGGAAACTTCTGGAATATATAGTATTTCAGCACAATATAAAAATGTTCAATCATTATCAATTTGTACTGTATCAGATCATATAAAAACTGGTGAATGTATTAATGCATTAGATAGAGAAAATAGTTTTAATACTATGATCAAAATAGGATTAGAGTCAATTTTATTAATTTAAAGATTTAATTATTTTTTAAAATTCTAATATAGAATTTAATTCTTTTAATGATGAAAAAAAAACATATTATTTATCAAGATAAATTTCGAAAAATACACAATTTTTCAGATGTTCAATACAATAAAAAAATAAAAAAAGTTGGTATTATTTTTGGCAAGTTTTATCCTTTACATACAGGCCATATTTATCTTATACAACGTGCTTATAGTCAAGTTAAAAATTTATATATTATACTTTGTTATGATAAAAAAAGAGATAAAAAATTATTTACTAATAGTTCTATGTCACAGCAACCAACTGTGAGTGATAGATTACGTTGGTTGTTACAAACCTTTAAATATCAAAAAAATATTCATATTTTTTCTTTTAATGAAACAAATAAAAAATTTTTTTACACTTGGAAAAAATGGAGTACAAGAATTAAAATATTCTTAATTAAGAATAAAATTAATCCAGATATTATCTATTCAGGTAATAAATGTGATGAAAAAAAATATAAAAAATATTTTTCTTCTGAAGTAAAAATTATAGATTCAAATAGAACATTTATGAATATTAGTGGAGAAAAAATTAGACAACATCCTTTCCGATATTGGGAATATATTCCAATGGAAGTTAAGCCTTTTTTTGTTCGAAAAGTAACTATATTAGGTGGGGAATCCAGCGGTAAATCTATATTAGTTAATAAATTAGCAAATATTTTTAATACAACTAGTGCGTGGGAATATGGAAGAAAGTATATTTTCTCTCATCTAGGAGGTAGCGAAATGGCATTGCAATACTCTGATTATGATAAAATAGCACTTGGACATGCTAAATACATTGATTTTGCAGTAAAATATGCTAATAAAGTGACATTTATAGATACTGATTTTATTACTACCCAAGCTTTTTGTAAATATTATGAAGGTAAATTTCATCCTTTTGTTCAAGTACTGATTGATAAATATAAATTTGATTTAGTAATTTTATTAAAAAACAATACTCCATGGATTAATGATGGTATACGAAAATTAGGTAACAATAAAGATAGAAAAAATTTTCAAAATTTATTAATTGAATTATTAATTAAAAATAGAATTAAATTTGTAATTATTAATTCTCCTTCTTACGAAGAACGTTTTTTAAATTGTGTTAAATTAGTAAAAAAATTAATCATGATTGATTAATACTGAAAATGTTTTAAAAAAAAAATTAATAAAAAATAAATATTTATGTTAGAAATCTATTTAATTCGTCATGGTGAAACCAAATCAAATGTAGAAAGAAGAATACAAGGACAAAGTGATAGTTTATTAACAATAAACGGTATTAAACAATCTCAATTAACAGCTAAAAAGATTAAAATGATAGGAATTAATTATATTTTGTCAAGTGATTTAGGAAGAACAAAAAAAACAGCTAAAATAATAAAAAAAAATTGTAGTTGTAAAATTATTTTTGAAAAATATTTAAGAGAATTAAATATGGGAATATTAGAAGGTAGAATGATTAATTCTTTAAATAATATTGAAAAAAGTTGGAGAAACAATTTAATAAATGGTATTCCAAATTATAGAATACCTCAAGGAGAATCCATAGAAGAAATAACAAAAAGAATGTTTTTTATTTTAGAAAAATGTTATTCCTTTCCAAAAGGAAGTAAATTATTATTAATTACTCATGGAATTGCGTTAAATGCACTTTTTAATTATTTATTAGGAAGAAAATATAAAAAAATAAATGGTTTTCAATTAGAAAATTGTTCTATTTCAAAATTAGATTGCATAAAAAAATATTATTCTAAACATTTTTGGTCCATTAAATTTATTGGGGATATTTCTCATTTATCTTTTTTTTAAATAACGTTTTTAAAATTTTTTTTGATTTATTAAATAGATATAATTCATCATTAAAATATTTTTTAAAAAAATATTTTATAAAAAAATCAATTTTTTTTAAAAGAGAAATAATATGTTTTCATTTAATCTTAAAAAGATAAAATGTCAAAAATATTTTGAAAAAATTGATAAATTATCTCAATCTTTAGTAAAGATTAAAACAATTTATCAACCAATTAAATTTAAACAGTTTTTATTAAAAAAAATTATGAGTGCTAAAAAATATATTTATATTACTACTCTATATTTAGAAAATGATGATGCTGGAAAGAAAATATTACATGCTTTGTATGCTGCAAAAAAAAAACGACCAAATTTAGATATTAAAATTGTTCTCGATTGGCATAGAGCACAAAGAAATCGTATAGGAAGTCTTAAAAAAGATAATAATGCTGATTGGTATTATAAAATTTCATTAATTTACCCATTTATAGATATACCTATTTTTGGTATTCCAGTAAGTAAAATAGAAGTATTTGGAGTTTTACATCTTAAAGGATTTCTTTTTGATAATGTTGTAATCTATAGCGGAGCAAGCATTAATAATTCATATTTAAATCAACATAAATATTATAGATATGATCGTTATCATGTAATTCAAAATAATTCTTTATCAATTAGTATGAAGAATTTTATAGATAAAATATTAATATTTTCTCCATATCATCAAAGATTAAATAAAAAAAATAGAACAAATTTATCAAAAATGAAAAAATTAATTAAAAAATTTAGAAATAATTTAAAATATGCTAATTATCAATTTAAAAGTGATACAAAAAAATCAGAATTAAAAATAACTCCTATTATTGGTTTTGGTAAAAAAAATAAATTAAATTATCTTATTACCAATTTAATGTATACTACTAAAAAAAAAATTATTATTTGTACTCCATATTTTAATTTTCCTAAATCTTTAATTTTTATAATTAATCATTTATTATCTTGCAATAAATATGTAGAAATTATTATTGGAGATAAAACTGCAAATGATTTTTATACTTCTCCAAAAGAACCATTTTCATTTATTAGTATTTTACCATATTTATATGAGATTAATTTAAGAAAATTTATTTATAAATTACAAAAATTTATTGAAAATAAACATTTAATAGTTAGAATTTGGAAACATGGTAATAATAGTTACCATTTAAAAGGTATATGGATAGATAATTATTGGCAATTAATAACAGGAAGTAATTTAAATTTAAGAGGATGGAAATTAGATTTAGAAAATGCCTTATTAATTTATGATCCAAATCAAAAATTAAAAAAACAAAAAAATCAAGAATTATTCCATATTAGAAAACATACTTTTATTATTAAAAGTTACAAAGAATTAGAAAATGTTAAATCTTATCCTAAAAAAGTAAGAAAAACTATTGTCAATTTACAGAGAATACATTTTGATAAAATTATACACAGATTTATATGAAATTAACTTTTTGTATAAAATCCATTTTTTTAATAACTTCTTTTACATTTGGAAAAAAGTTATTCCATAATTTAAAAGAAAATGCTGCTTGATATATTAACATACCTAATCCATTAGAATATTTTTTAATTCCTTGCAGTTTAGCCCATTCGATAAAACAAGTTTGTTTTTTATTGTAGCACATATCATAAAAAAATACATTTTCTTTAAAAATATTTCTAGTGATTTTTGGTACTTTTTCAAAAAGGCTGCAAGAAGTTGCATTAATAATTAAATCATATTTTTTATTTCTTAATTTTTCCATTTTTATAGGTTTAATATTAGTATCAAAAAAAAATTTTTCTTTTATTTTTTTTGCTTTATTAAAAGTTCTATTTGTGATTGAAATTTTACATTTTTCTTGTAATAATGAATATATTATATTAGATGCTGCCCCTCCAGCACCTATAATTAATATATTCATTCCTTTTTTTATAAAATTTAGTCTTTTTAAATCTAAAACTAGTCCTATGCCATCTGTATTATATCCTAATAGTTTTTTATTAGACGTTTTTTTGATAGTATTAATAGATTTTGAAATTAAAGCATTCATACTGAGTAAATTTACTTTTTTATAAGCTAACTCTTTATATGGAGACGTTATATTGGCACCATTTCCTCCATTATTAAAAAATAGATTAAATTGTAAATTAAATTCATTTAAAAAAACTAATTTTTTTTTATAAGTATATGATAAACCTTCTTGTTTAGAAAATATTTCATGAATTATAGGTGATTTACTTTGTTTAATTGGATTTCCAAATAGTATAAATTTTTTCATTCAATTATCCTTTTCGATATATTTTTCCAGTTAATAAATCTCTAATTTCAGATGGTTTTTTATTTCCAATAATTGAACCATTTAATATATGAACTTGATTATTAAATTGTTTTTTAACATCTTCTTTTGTTTTACAAGGAGATAATCCATTAATATTTGCACTAGTAGAAATTAAAGGCTTTCCATATAATAAGCATAGTTTTTTAATCAAATTAAAATTAATCATACGAATTGCTAAAGAATTAAATTTTCCTATTAATAATTTTGATATATTTTTTTTAGCAGGAACAACCCATGTAATAGGATGAGTATATTGAGATAGTAGAATTTTTTTTTTGTTTTTATTTATTTTTTTTTTGTCGATATATTTATTAAATTGTTTATAATGTCCTCCGATTAATATAAAACCTTTTTTCCAAGATCTATTTTTTAATAATAATAATTTATATAATGTTTGAATATTATCTGGATCACATCCTAATGCAAATACTGATTCTGTAGGATAAGATATAATACCTCCTCTTTTTAAGGTTAAAATAATTTTTTCAAGTTTTTCTGATATCATTAATTAATAAAAATTTTTATATATTCTTAATTTTATTTTTTAAATATAAATAAAAAATAGTAATATTAATTAATATATAGTTCATATATATTAATTTTTAAAGGGAAATAAATATGTATAAAAAAATCATTCTAAATGAATTTGAACAAGCAAATATTATATTAAAATTATTTACAAAAAATCAAGAAAATATAAAATCTATTGAAAAAGCAGCAATAATTTTATCTAAAGCGTTTAAAAATGGAAATAAGGTATTATCATGCGGTAATGGAGGTTCACACTGTGATGCTATGCATTTCGCACAAGAATTAACTGGTCGTTATCGTGAATCACGTTTTGCATATCCTGCTATTGTCATATCTGATACTAGTCATATTACATGTGTTGGTAATGATTTTGGATATAATTTAATATTTTCTAGATATATTGAAGCTGTGGGTAAAAAAGGAGATGTGTTATTTGCTATATCAACTTCTGGTAACTCTTTAAATATTCTTAAAGCTATAGAATCAGCACATTCTATTGGTATGTATATAATTTCTTTAGTTGGTAAAGATGGTGGTAAAATAAAAAATAAATCAAATATAGAAATTATAGTACCATATTCAGGTTATTCAGATAGAATTCAAGAAATACATATTAAAATTATTCATATATTAATTCGATTAATTGAATTAGAAATGTCAAAATAATTGAATTTAAATTTAAAAAAAATATTAATTTTGTATAATTTTTATTAAAAACAATTATATTCTGTTTATTTTTAAAAAATAATAAAAATTTGCTTGTACTTTTACTACTTATGAAAAAGAGAACTATATTATTTCCAATTTTTTTATTAGTGTTAGCCATGATATCTATACAAAGTGGAGCTGCATTGGCAAAAAGTTTATTCCCTATTATTGGTAGTTTTGGTATGACAGCATTAAGATTGTTTTGGTCTACTATTGTTTTATTTATTTTTTTTAAACCTTGGAAAACAAAGATATATATAGATTCAATTAAATATTTAATTTTATATGGTATATCATTAGGTTCAATGAATTCCTTTTTTTATCTTGCATTAGAGAAAATTCCATTAGGTATTACTGTAGCTTTAGAATTTATGGGACCTTTGACAATATCAATATTTTATTCTCGAAGAAATACAGATTTGATTTGGATTATTATGGCTATTGTAGGTATATTTCTATTAATTCCTATAAACGAAAAGATACCTATATTGGATAATGTAGGTATTCTATATGCATTATTAGCTGGTGTTTTTTGGGGAATTTATATTATATTTGGTCAAGTTTCAGGTATAAAATACGGATCTTCTACAGTAGCTATTGGATCATTTATATCTACACTATTTTTTTTTCCTATAGGTGTATATATTACAGATATCGATATCTTATTTAATTCAAAAATTATTCCTATCTCTTTCATTGTATCTATTCTTTCTACTGCATTTCCATATACACTTGAAATGTTTGCTTTAACAAGAATATCAACAAATGTTTTTAGTATTTTAATGAGTATAGAACCAGCAATTGCAACTATTATAGGTATTATTTTTCTTAACGAAAAATTAACTTTTTTACAATTTTTTGCCTTATTACTAATTATTTTAGCATCTATTGGCACAACTAGTACAAATTATCTAATAAAAAAGAAAAATAAATTAAAAAATTAAAACTTATTATTTAAATTAATAGGTTTTAATTTTAAAAACTAAAATTTGGAATATATGTATGATATTATTAATTGATAATCAAGATTCTTTTACATTTAATATTTATCAATATTTTATGGAAATAGGAATGGATGTTATAGTAAAAAAACATAATCATATATCTATTCAATTAATAAAAAGTATTAAACCTACTCATTTAGTAATTTCTCCTGGTCCTGGAAATCCAAATGAGTTTCAGAAAACTTTAAAAGTTATTCTTTATTTTTTTAAAAAAATTCCTATTTTAGGTATATGTTTAGGACATCAAGCTATAGGACAAGTTTTTGGAAGTACTATTATTAAGGCAAATCATATTATGCATGGTAAAACTTCCTTAGTTTATCATAAACAAAAAGGTATTTTTAAAAAACTAAAATCTCCATTAAGAATGATGCGTTATCATTCTCTTATTATTGATAAAAATACTATACCAGATTGTTTTGAATTAACTGCATGGACAATTTTAAAAAAAAATAATCTAAAAAAATATGAAGTCATGGGTATTCGTCATAGAAATTATTTCGTTGAAGGCGTTCAATTTCATCCAGAAAGTATTTTAAGTGAATATGGACACAATTTATTTATAAATTTTATTAAGTATAAATATTAATTGAGTAAGAAATTAAATTTATTATTTTTTATCCTTAAAGTACCATTTTGTTTTATCTTTATTATCTTCTAAAATAATACCCATTTTAGACAATTTATTTCTTAAGAGATCAGCTTTATTCCATGATTTTTTTTTTCTTGCATAATTACGTTCTTCTATTATTTCTTCAATTTTTCTAATTTTATTTTTATCATTATAAACATCATTGTTCAAAGAACATTTTATAGTTTTTTGAAACAATCCTAAAATATTTCCAAATTTATAAAATTGTATAGTTAAATCGTTTGCAATTGAAATATTACTGTTTTTAAATTTTTTAATTTCTTTAATTAGATAAAAAAATAAGGAGTATATTTTTGGAGTATTAAAATTATCATTCATAGCTTCAAGAAACATCATTTTGATATTTTCAATTTCATTACAGTTAGATTTATCATCCTTTTTCTGATTAATTTTTATTTCTTCTAAAACTTTATATATATATTTTAATGAATTGTAGGATTTTTTTAAATCATTTTCTTCAAAATTTAATTGACTTGAATAATTTGCTGATAATAAAAAATATCTTATAGTTTCTGGATCATATTTTTTAAATAAATATTGAAGTGTAAAAAAATTATTCTTTGATTTTGACATTTTTTTTTTATTAACTAATATCATTCCAGTATGAATCCAATAATTGACATATTTTCCATGATATGCACATACTGATTGAGCTATTTCATTTTCATGATGAGGAAATTTTAAATCAATTCCTCCTCCATGAATATCAAAGTGATTACCAAAATATTTAATATTTATTGCTGAGCATTCAATATGCCAACCAGGTCGTCCTATTCCCCATGGAGATAGCCAATGTGGTTCATAATTTTTTGTTTTTTTCCATAATACAAAATCTAATTTATTTTCTTTTTCATTTATATTGAGTTTTTTTTGATTAAATATTAATTTATTAATGTTTTGTTTTGACAATTCTCCATATCTTTTATAAGTTTTTATTGAAAACATTACGTCTCCATTTTTTGAAATATAAGCATTTTTATTTTGAATTAATATTTTTATAAATGATATTATATCATTAATATGATCTGTTACTTTTGGTTCTAAATTTGGTTTAATGATGTTAAGTTTTGAAAAATCTTTATTCATTTCTTTGAGCATACGTTTACTTAATGCATAACAAGTTTCTTTGTTTTTATTTGCTTTTTTTATTATTTTGTCGTCTATATCAGTAATATTTCTTATGTATTTTAACTGATATCCTAAATAACGAAAATATCTTGCAATCATGTCAAATACTATAAAGGTTCTGGCGTGACCTAAATGGCATAAATCATATATTGTCATTCCACAAACATACATATTGATTTTTCCTGGAATTATGGGTTTAAATATTTCTTTTTTTTTTGTTTTTGTATTATAAATTTTTAGCATAGTTTTTTTATAGAAATTTAAATAAATTTAAGATATGATAATTCAATTTTTTTATTATTAAGTTTAATGATGAATGCATTTTTTTCCCATTTTCCGAGTACAATACGATATGAAAATTTTTCATCAATTTTCATTAAATGAATTTCATTTTGATGTGTATGTCCATGTATAATATAATCAATGTTATATTTTTTTATTATTTTTAATATTTTTTTTTGATCAATATTTTTTTTTGTTTTTTTTTGTTTTTTTTGATTTATTTTTTTTATTATTTTTAATATTTTTTTTCTTATATATAATGGTAATAGTAAAAAAAAATTTTGTACCCAAAATTTATGAGTATATTTTCTATATTTTTGATATTTAAAATCTTCTGTACATAGAGTATCGCCATGTAGTAAAAAGATTTTATATTGATATATTTTTAATATTTTTTCTTCAGGTAATAGAATTAATCCACTTTTTTTTGCAAATTTTTTTTTAATTAAAAAATCTCTATTACCATGTATTAAATAACATGGTATTTTTTTTAATTTTAATTTTAATAATTCCTTTGCTATTTTTTGTTGTAATGAATTAAATTCATCATCTCCTATCCAATAATCAAAAAAATCTCCTAATATATATAATGCTTTGGATTTTAAGGCATATTCTTTTAAAAAATATATAAAATTTAAAACAATTTTTGGACGGCTTTCACTTAAATGTAAATCTGAAATAAATAAAATCATTATTATTTTTTAAAAAATAATTATTTAAATAATTCTTAAAAAGAATAGATTGTGATTAACAATATATAATTTATATCCATATAAAATCAATACTTTTTGAAAAATATTGACAAAGTATAGATATAGATATATTTATATCTATAAATATATCTAAAAAAAATAAATATTTTTTTGATCAAAAGGATATCATCAATAATGAATTGGATTGTTGGAAAAATTGTTAAAGTTTATAATTTTACAGAAAATTTATTTAGTTTAATAATTAGAGCTCCTATTAAACCGTTTAAAGCTGGACAATTCACTAAATTAGCGTTACGTATTAATGATAGATATATTCAACGTGCTTATTCTTATGTTAATGCACCAGATGATCCTGAGTTAGAATTTTATATTGTATCTATACCCGATGGTTTATTTACATCAGAACTAAAAAAATTAAAATTGCATGATTCTATTTTAATTAAAGAATATGCTTTAGGATTTTTTACTATAGATGAAATTCCAAATTGTAAAGATTTATGGATGTTATCAACTGGAACCGCTATTGGACCGTTTTTATCTATTTTACAATTTAAAAAGAATTTAGAAAAATTTGATAAAATTATTTTAGTTCATGCTGTACGATATAAGCATGATTTAAGTTATTGGTTTTTAATGAAAAAATTAAGGAAAGAATATAAAGGGAAACTAATAATTCAAAGTGTTATTAGTCGTGAAAACAAAGATAATTCCTTACATGGAAGAATACCTCAGTTAATAGAGAATAGAAAATTAGAAGAATGTGTTGGATTTAAATTAAATAAAAAAACATCTCATATTATGTTGTGCGGCAATCCAGGAATGGTAAAAGATACTTTAAATATATTAAAAAACAAATATGATATGGATAAACATTTACGTCGAAAACCTGGTAATATTACTGTAGAAAGATATTGGTAATTATTCTTTATTAAAATTTTATTCATTAATTAATAAATAATTAATTTATTTTTTTTTCTTTATATAAGACATGTTTTTTAATTATTGGGTCATATTTTTTTAGTTCTAATTTAATACTACTAGATCTTTTATTTTTTGTAGTTGTATAAAAATGCGACGATCCAGAAGTTGATATCATTTTTATTATTTTTCTATTTTTTTTTGCCATTTTATTTTTTTGATTTATTTAATGATTTTTTTGATTATAAAATAATCAATTCCTTTTTTATCTATAAATCGTATTCCCTTTGCAGAAACACGAATATTAACAAATTTCTTTTTTAATGGACTCCAAAATTTATGGATATGTAGATTGAGTAAAAAACGTCTTTTTTTAGCATTCATTGCATGGGATCGACTCTGTCCATATATTGTTTTTTTTTTTGTAATTTGACAAATTTGAGACATTATACTTTCCTTATAAATTAAAATTAATATTTATTATACTATAATATTTTTATCAAGTAAATAAATACAATTTTATTTTTGTTAGTTAATTTTCAAATTATGTTATTTATATATTTTCTTTTAATTATAGAAAAAATAATTTATTTATCAAAATTTTATATATGGTTAAAAAAATTATACTCAGTTTTATATTTTTATTTTTTTTATTTTTTTTATTTTTTTCAAAAAAAATGAAAATTATTCGTGGAAAAACAATGGGAACATATTATGTAATTCAATATATTGATGAATATCATATTAAAAATATAAAACAGTTACATAATGAAATTGATTTATTATTAATAAAAATCAATGATCAAATGTCCACATATTTACAGAAATCAGAAATAAGTCAATTTAATCAATTTAAAAAAATAAATGTTCCTTTTTTAGTTTCAGATTCAGTTATTGAAATTATTAAAAAATCTAAAAAAATTTATAATTTAACCAATGGAGCATTAGATATATCAATTGGTTCTATAGTAAATTTATGGGGTTTTAGTTCAAATGAAAGAGGTAATAATTTTATTCCTTCAAAAGAAATGATTAAAATACATAAAAATTGGTCTAATATGAATAATTTTTTTGTATATAAAAATTGTTTGATTAAAAAAAAATCTCAATTATGTCTTGATTTTTCTGCAATTGCTAAAGGATATGCTGTTGATTTAATATCAAAATTTTTTATTTCACAGAAAATAAAAAATTATATTATTAATATTGGGGGTGAAATATATATTAGTGGTTTTATAAAAAAAAATATCCCATGGAATGTTCAAATTTTTTGGCCTGATAAAAAAAAGGAAAGATATTTTGTGATAGAAAGTACAAAAAATATTGCTATAGCGACATCTGGAACATATTTAAATTTTTTTAAAACAAAAAAAGATATATATTCACATATTATTGATCCTAAAACTGGATTTCCTATATCACATAATTTAATTTCAGTTACTGTAATTCAAGACGATTGTACTACAGCTGATGGGTTTGCAACTGCTTTTTTAGTTATTGGTGAAGATAAAGCTATGAAGTTAGCTAATTTTTTGAAAATACCTATTTTTATGATTATTAAAGTTGATAATAAATTAGTAGTAAAATATAATTTTTTATTTAAAAAATATTTAAAGTTATTTAGTTATTGATTTTTTTTACAAAAAAATCAATAAATTTATTTATATTTACTATATTTTTAGTTTGATTTTTTCTATTTTGATACTCAATTTTATTATTTTTCAAATTTTTTTCAGATATAATAATAATGTGAGGAATTCCAATTAATTCTATATCAGAAAACATTATACCAATATGTTCTTTTCTGTCATCTAGAAGAACTTCTATTTTTTTTTTTTTCAGTTCTTTATATATTTTTTCTGACTTTTTTTGTACTAAATTTGAGTTATATAAATTAATAGGCAAGATAGCAATGTGAAATGGTGATATGTTTTCATTCCAAATAATACCTTTTTTATCATGATTTTGTTCAATAAATGCAGCAATTAAACGTGTAATTCCAATACCATAACATCCCATATTTATATATTTAAAAATTCCATCATTACATTGAATTTTAGCATTCATACTTTTTGAATATTTTGTTCCTAATTGAAAAATATGTCCTACTTCAATACTTTTTTGTACTGTTAAAGACGTTTTTCCATCAAACAATAAATCTCCTGAATTAGCGTTTCTTAAATCTTGAATTTCAGGAATAATCAAATCTCTTTTCCAATTAATTCCAGTATAATATTTATTATTTAAATTAGAACCAGATATAAAATCATTCATTATAGAAACACTTCTATCTATAATAATAGGTATTTTTAGATTGATTAATCCAATAAATATTGGAGATATTTTCATAAAGTTTTTAATTTCTTTATATGAAGCAATTTGAAGTGGTTTTAAAACTAGATCATTTTTTTCTGCTTTGTTTTTATTTAATTTATGATCTGCTCTAATTGCTAATGCAATATACTGATATTTACTCTTTTTTGAAGCGTGAACTAAAATAATTTTAACTACTTTATTTATAGGCCAATTATAATATTTGATTATTTCATTTATATTTCTAAATTTTTGAGTAATTTCAATTAAAGAAAGATTTTTTTTCGGTTCTTTTCTTTTTTTAAAAATAAAGCATTCTGTATTTTCAATATTATTACAGTAATGATTATTTGAAAAAACTATTTTTGTTTCTCCATTTTTAGATAATGCTTGAAATTCATGTGAAATTTTACCTCCTATAGTACCATTTTCTGCTTTTATTATTTTATATTTTAATCCTATTTGAGAAAAAATACGACAATATGTATCGTGCATTATTTCGTATGTTTTTTTTAATGATTTTTTATTTGTATGAAAAGAATAAGCATCTTTCATAATAAATTCTTTAGAACGAATTACTCCAAAACGAGTACGAATTTCATCTCTAAATTTTGTTTGTATTTGATAAAAATTAATAGGAAATGATTTATAGGAAATAATTTCATTTCGAATTAAGTTGGTAATAATTTCTTCATGTGTTGGTCCTAAAACAAAATCTTTTTTATCACGCGAAACAAAACGTAATAATTCAGATCCATATTCTGACCATCTGTTACTTTCTTTCCATAATCTTTTAGGTTGTACTATAGGCATAAATAATTCTATAGCTCCTATTGAACTCATATTTTTTCTGATAATTTTTTTAATTTTTTTTAATACTCTAATTCCATTAGGTAACCAATTATAAATACCTGAAGATACTTGTCTTATCATTCCAGAACGAATCATTAATTGATGACTAGTAATAGAATTATTATAAAGACTTTTTCTTAAAGTAAAAAGAAAGTATTTTTTTGTACGCATTTGTTTTATTATAATAATAAATTATTATTAATAATTGTAAATTTATATATTTATATTGAGTTATCGTTAATAATAACATAAAAAATAAAAATAATATATTTTATATAAAAATAGATTTTTCTTCTTTAAGGTTAGTTTTTTAATAAAAATTTTAAAATTAATAGATTGAAGAATTTTTTTACTAAAATTATGTGAGTTAATTTTTAATTTACTTATTATGTCATTTTATGAATAAAAAAAAAATAAGCAGATTTTTTTTAATTAAAAAAAAATTAAATGAAGTTTTGAAACCAATTTATATGAAAATTATTGACACGAGTGATGCTCATTATTCTTTTCATGGAGAGGAAACGCATTTTAAGATCATTGTAGTAACAAAAAAATTTAATAATAAAAAAATTTTATTAAGACATAAAAAAATTTATAATTTATTAGATAGTGAATGGTCTTTAGGATTACATTCTTTAGAATTGTATACATATTCTCCTGATGAATGGAATAAAGCAAAAATAAAAAATAAATGACTTAATTTTTTAATTAATTATTTTTATTTTAAATTATTTTAAAATTTCATAAATGTATTGATGATTCAATATTTTACAAAAAAATATAAACTACATTTTTTGATGTTTAATCAGTATAATGTTATTGTGAAATTAAAAATCTAATAATAAAATCTATACAGATTTATCGTTATTTAAATAGGTACTAAAAAAAATAAAATTTATTTGATTAAATAAAGAGAAATATTTTTGATAAAAAATTAAAAAAATATAAAAAATTTATTTTATATCAAATTTATATTTGAATTTTATAATATAAGTAAAGAGAATATAAAAATGACATTGATTCCATTAGTTATAGAAAAAACATCGCTTGGAGAACGTTCTTATGATATTTATTCTAGATTACTAAAAGAAAGAATTATTTTTTTAGTAGGAAAAATTGAAGATCATATGGCAAATTCAATAATAGCACAAATGCTTTTTTTAGAATCAACTAATCCTGATAAAGAAATATATCTTTATATTAATTCTCCAGGAGGATTAATTACTTCAGGTATGTCTATTTATGATACTATGCAATTTATTAATCCTGATGTTAGTACAATATGTATTGGACAAGCTTGTTCTATGGCAGCTTTAATTTTAAGTTCAGGAAAAAAAGGAAAAAGATTTTCTTTACCAAATTCTAGAATTATGATACATCAGCCATTAGGAGGATTTCAAGGACAAGCAACAGATTTTATCATTCATTCTAAGGAAATTTTAAAAATAAAAAAACTTATTCATAAATTAATGGCAAAAAACACCGGAAAAAGTATTAAGAAAATTGCTAAAGATACTGAAAGAGATTATTTTCTTTCTTCTGAAGAAGCAATTAATTATGGTTTAATAGATAAAATATATTTTTCTCGTAATTTAAGTGATTAAACAAATGTAAGAGAGGTTCTCTGAATGACAGAGAAAAAAAAAAATAATTTTGATAATTTGTTTTTTTGTTCATTTTGTAGAAAAAATCAAAATCAAATAAAAAAATTAATTTCTGGATCTTCTGCAGGTATTTGTGATGAATGTGTGTTTTTATTTAATAAAATGATTAAACAAGAAATAGAAAATAATAAAAATTTTTTTTTAAAAAAAAAACAACTCCCTACTCCAGAAGAAATAAAATCCAATCTTGATAATTATGTGGTTAGTCAATGTAATGCAAAGAAAATATTATCTGTTGCTGTTTATAATCATTATAAGAGATTAAAAAAAAATCAGGATTATTTTTCAAATTTTAAAAATATAGAATTAGATAAGAGTAATATATTACTTATTGGTAATAGTGGATGTGGAAAAACATTAATAGCAGAAACATTGGCACGTTATTTAAATGTTCCTTTTTCAATATCTGATGCTACGACATTGACTGAAGCTGGATATGTTGGCGAGGATGTTGAAAATATTATTCAAAGATTATTGCAAAAATGCGATTACAATATTGAAAAAGCCCAACAAGGTATTATCTATATTGATGAAATTGATAAAATATCTAGAAAATCTGATAACCCTTCAATTACAAGAGATGTTTCTGGAGAAGGGGTTCAGCAAGCATTATTAAAAATAATAGAAGGAACAGTTGCTTCTGTTCCTCCACAAGGAGGAAGAAAACATCCTCACCAAGAATTTTTGCAAGTTGATACTTCTAAAATTTTATTTATTTGTGGAGGTACATTTGTTGGATTAGATAATATTATTAAACAACGACTCAATATTGATTCAGGTTTAGGGTTTTCGGCAAATTTTAAAAATATCTTGAAAAAAAAGTATGAAAAAAAAATATTTGATAAGATTGAACCTGAAGATTTAATAAAATTTGGATTGATTCCTGAATTTGTTGGTCGTTTTCCTATTATTGCTACTTTAAATGCATTAACTGAAAAAGAATTAATTCAAATATTAACAAAACCAAAAAATTCACTAATTACTCAATATAAATTTTTATTCATGTTAGATGGTGTAGAACTTGAATTTACTAAAGAAGCTTTACGAATTATAGTAAAAAAATCTGTTTCAAAAAAAACAGGAGCGAGAGGATTAAGAAGTATTTTAGAAGAATCATTATTAGATATAATGTATGTATTACCATCTAAAAAAAATATAAAAAAAATCATTATTGACGAATTAGTGATAGAAAAAAAATCAAATCCTTTGTTTATTTATAAAGAATCAGACTGTTCTAAATAAAAAATTATATGAATTATAATAAAATTATAGAATATATATATAAGTTTGACTCAAGAAATTTACTAAATTACTTATCAGATATAATTTTTCAGGAAATTCCTTAATTTTATTTTAGTTAAATAAAGAGAGTATTTTATGAATCTTGAGAATTCTAAACAAATTGAAATCCCTGTTCTACCTTTAAGAGATGTTGTTGTCTATCCTCATATGGTAATACCATTATTTGTAGGACGTGAAAAATCTATTCATTGTCTTGAAGCAGCTATGGATAATAATAAACAAATAATGTTAGTAGCACAAAAAAAAGCATCAACGGATGATCCGAGTGTTAATGATTTATTTTCTGTTGGAACAATTGCAACAGTATTACAAATGTTAAAATTACCTGATGGAACAGTGAAGGTATTAGTAGAAGGATTACATCGTGCAAAAATTACTACATTAATAGATAATGGAGATTATTTTATTGCACAATCAGAATCGTTTACAACTCCTTCAATTATAGATGAGAAAGAACAAGAAGTATTAAATCGTACTACTATCAATCAATTTGAAGGATATATCAAACTAAATAAAAAAATACCTCCTGAAGTTTTAACATCGTTACATTCTATCGATCAACCTGATAAATTAGCAGATACTATTGCCTCACATATGCCTTTAAAATTAGCTGATAAACAGCGTGTACTGGAAATGGTTGATGTAAGTGAAAGATTGGAATATTTAATGGCTATGATGGAATCTGAAATTGATTTATTACAAGTTGAAAAAAGAATTCGTAATCGTGTTAAAAAACAGATGGAGAAAAGTCAAAGGGAATATTATTTAAATGAACAAATGAAAGCAATACAAAAAGAGTTAGGTGAAATGGAAGATGCCCCTGATGAATATGAAATGTTTAAACGTAAAATAGAAGCAGTAAAAATGCCTAAAGAAATTAAGCAAAAAGCAGAATCTGAATTACAAAAATTAAAAATGATGTCTCCTATGTCTGCTGAAGCTACAGTATTGCGTAGTTACATTGATTGGATAGTACAAGTTCCATGGCATTTTAGAAGTAAAGTAAAAAAAGATTTAATTAAAGCGCAAAAAGTGTTAGATAGTGATCATTATGGATTAGAAAGTGTAAAAGAAAGAATTTTAGAATATTTAGCAGTACAAAGTCGTGTCAGTAAAATTAGAGGTCCAATATTATGTTTATTAGGACCTCCTGGAGTAGGGAAAACTTCATTAGGTGAATCTATAGCTAGAGCAACTGGAAGAAAATATGTTCGTATGGCATTAGGAGGTGTAAGAGATGAAGCAGAAATTAGAGGACATAGACGTACTTATATAGGTTCTATGCCAGGTAAATTGATTCAAAAGATGGCAAAAGTAGGAGTAAAAAATCCGTTATTTTTATTAGATGAAATTGATAAAATGGCTTCTGATATGAGAGGAGATCCTGCATCTGCTTTACTTGAAGTTTTAGATCCTGAACAAAATGTTGCGTTTAATGATCATTATTTAGAAGTAGATTATGATTTATCAGATGTAATGTTTGTTGCTACGTCTAATTCTATGAATATTGCGCCTCCATTATTAGATAGGATGGAAGTTATTAGACTTTCTGGATACACTGAAGATGAAAAATTAAACATTGCTAAAAAACATTTGCTTTCTAAGCAAATTATGCGTAATGCTTTAAAAAAAGGTGAGTTTATAATTAATGATAGTGCAATTTTAAATATAATTCGTTACTATACAAGAGAAGCTGGAGTTAGAGGATTAGAAAGAGAAATTTCTAAATTATGTAGAAAAGCTGTAAAAGCATTAATGATTGATAAGTCTTTAAAACAAATTATAATTAATGAGACTAATTTAAAAAATTATCTTGGAGTAAGAAAAGTAGATTATGGAAGAGCAGATACTCAAAATCGTATTGGTCAAGTAACTGGATTAGCCTGGACAGAAGTTGGTGGTGATTTGTTAACTATTGAAACAGCATGTGTTTCTGGAAAAGGTAAATTAACTTATACTGGTTCTTTAGGCGAAGTTATGCAAGAATCTATTCAAACTGCTCTTACAGTTGTTAGAGCTAGAGCAAACAAGTTGGGTATAGATTCTACTTTTTATGAAAAGAGTGATATACATTTGCACGTTCCTGAAGGTGCAACACCTAAAGACGGACCTAGTGCAGGGATTGCTATGTGTACAGCATTAGTTTCTTGTTTAACTAATAATCCAGTACGTGCAGATGTAGCAATGACAGGAGAAATTACATTAAGAGGATTAGTTTTACCAATTGGAGGATTAAAAGAAAAATTATTGGCAGCTCATCGCGGTGGAATTAAAATTGTTCTAATTCCAAGTGAAAATTATCGTGATTTAGAGGAAATTCCTAAAAATGTTGTTAGAGATTTAACAATTTATCCTGTAAAAACTATTGAAGAAGTTTTTCTGATTGCATTACAAAATTTATCTTTTGGTAATAAAAGTTTATTTAATTAAAAATTAATAATAAAATTTTTTTCTAATTGTTCTTTTAAAAATTTAAAAGAATTTAAATTTTTTAAAATAGTTATATTTTTTTATGATTCAAAATTCTAATTTATTTACAAATAAATTTTTAATAAATATTATTTTATTTATTATTGTATTTTCTTTTTTATTTACTGGTATTAGTAGTTATTTTATAAATTATTCTAAAGATGATGTTGCTTTTATCAATGATACTGTTATTACTAAATTTCAATTAGAAAATGCTATTCAAGAAGAACAAGAATTATTAAATGAAAGTATAGATTCAAATTCTTTATTAACAAGTAAAGAAAAATTAGAATTATTAAAATATCAAGCATTACAAAGATTAATTAATATTACATTATTAAACCAATATGGGAAAAAAATAGGAATTCATATTACTGATAAAGAAATACAAGAAAATATTTTTAAAATGCCAATATTCTATGACAAAAATGGTGTTTTTAACAATAAAATATATCGTACTATTTTAAAAAAAAATAATATAAATGCTGAAGATTTTGCAGAACAAATTAAAAAAAATTTGATAAATTTATTTTTATATAATTTTTTTGTTTTTAATGAATTTTCATTGCCTCAGGAAAGTTTTGATTATGCAAAATTACTTTTTCAAAAACGTGAAATACAAATTTTAACTATTCCAATACAACAATATCAGAAAAATCAAATAGTATCTGAAAATGAGTTATTAAAGTTTTATAACTTAAATAAAGATACTTTTTTAGTTCCTAAAAAAGTAAAATTAAATTATATAAACCTTAATGTTGATAATTTAAAGAAAAAAATTGTTATAGATAATGATCTTGTATTAAAATATTATAAAGATAATATAAAGAATTTTTTAAATCCTATAGAAAAACATTATACCATCATTGAATTTAAAACTGAAAAAGAGGGTAAAGAAGTATTAAAAAAAATTAATAATAATATAAGATTTCATGACTTATTGTTAGATAAGTCTATCTCTTTTAATAAAAGAGTAATTGGATGGGTTAATTTATATAATACGCCTCGTGAAATATTAAATTTAAATTTAACAAAAAAATATCAAACTTCTGATTTATTAAAAATAAATAAAAAATATATTATAGTACATTTAGATGATATAAAACCATCTACAATTAAGCCTTTTAATACTGTTAAAGATTCTATTTTAGATTTTTTAAAGAATAAATTTGCACTAAAAAAAATTTATTTTATTAAACAAGAAATAAATAAAATAAAAAACAAGAAAGATTTTTCAAAGTATTTAGAAAATATTTCTAATGTCAAATTTATAAAAACAGATTGGTTTGATTTGAATCATATTCCTGAAGAATTAAAATTTGATAAAATTTATGACTTTATCGTTAAAGTAAATAAAAAAAATAAAAATTTTAAAATATTTGAAATTAATAATGAAAAATTAATTATTTTTAATATAGACGATTATAAATCTGAATATATACCCGAATTTAATGTATTAAAAAATGAAATTTCAGAATTAATTAAATTTGATAAAGCAGAAAAGGAATTAGATCATTTATCTAAAAAAATATTGTTGGATTTAAAAGAAAAAAAATTTAGTTCTTTATTGAAAGAAAAAAAATTATATTTTGAAAAACCAATTATTGTTGATCGATTTAAATTTAATAAAAAATTAAGTGATGAAATTTTTTTAATTCCTATACCAAAAAACAATGTACCAAATTTTTCAATAACAAAAGATGCTAATAAAAATTATTTAATTATTCAATTAAATCAAGTATTTGAAATTAATACAGAAAAAAATAAATTATACGACTATATTAATTTATATAAAAATATATTAGGTAGTGTTATAATTGAATCATTATTGGAAAATTTAAGAAATCAATCAAAAATTATAATTAAGATATAATCTTAATAACATTTTATGATAAATAAAGGAAATATATATATTATTTCTGCTCCTAGTGGAGCAGGAAAGTCTAGTTTAATTCAAGCACTATTAAGTGACCATACTTTAAATGATATAAAAGTTTCTATTTCATATACTACAAGAGAGATGCGAACAAATGAACAAAATGGAATACATTATTATTTTGTATCTAAAAAACATTTTTTAAGTATGATTAAAAATAACGATTTTATAGAACATGCATGTGTATTTAATAATTTTTATGGTACATCTAAAAAGATAGTTGAAAGAATAATAAAGAAAAAATTAGATGTTATTTTGAATATTGATTGGCAAGGAGCAAGACAAATTAAAAAACAATTTTCTTATACTTGTAGTATTTTTATTTTACCTCCTTCTAAAGAAGAGTTGTTTCGTCGTTTATCTTTTAGAGGTTTAGATAAAAATGATTCTATTCTTAATAGAATAGATCAATCTATAAATGAAATAATGCATTGTTACGAATATGATTATATCATTGTAAATAAAAATTTTGAACAAGCTGTTATTGATTTAAAATCTATTATTTTTTCTGATCGTCTTCGTGTAAGAAATCAAATTAAAAGGAATAATATTTTATTTTCTAAATTTAATATATATTAAAATATAAAATTATTATTTTAGGAGTTTGTCATGGCACGTGTAACTGTTCAAGATGCTGTAGAAAAAATTGGAAATAGATTTGATTTAGTTTTAGTTGCTGCTCGTCGTGCTCGTCAATTACAAATTAATAATAAACAACCATTGATTAATGCTAAACATGATAAAGTTACTGTAATTGCATTAAGAGAAATTGAGTTAGGATTAATTAATATTAAAATATTAGATATTAGTGAATATCAAGAAAAAGAAAAAATCAAAAAAGATATTTCTTCTATCAATTTCATGTCTAATTATTTATGAATTTGTAATTTTATAAAATTATTATATTTATATCTTTAAATATAATTTTAATTATATGTCTAAATTTATTTTTAATTATTAATTATATATCAATATATAACGAAGGTTTTTTTTATTTAAAAATTAATGATTTTATTTTATAAAATAATAATTAAAATTTAGCTAAATTTTAATTATTATATAATTCTAGTAACTAAATTTTCATTATGTTAAATAAAATATATATAAAAGGATTTTATATGACTAATACATTATCTTTTTTAAAAAAAAATAGTAAAATTGCTGCTGATACTGCAGATATTAATATTATTAAATTTTATAAACCAGAAGATGTTACTACTAATCCTTCATTAATATTATTAGCAATAAAAAATAAACAGTATGAGCATTTACTAGATGAGGCTATTTTATGGGCTAAAAAAAAAACAAATTCTTATTCTCAACAAATTATTGATTCATGTGATAAATTATTAGTTAATATTGGTTCAAATATATTAAAATACATTCCAGGAAAAATTTCTATAGAAATTGATGCGAGGCTTTCTTATAATACTTCCGATTCTGTAAATAAAGCTCGTCATATTATAAATCTATATAATAGAATTGGTATTAAGAATGAACGAATTTTGATAAAATTAGCATCAACATGGGAAGGAATTCGTGCTGCGGAACAATTAGAAAAAGAAGGTATACATTGTAATTTGACTTTAGTTTTTTCATTACATCAAGCATATGCTTGTGCTGAAGCTGGTGTTTTTATAGTTTCTCCATTTGTTGGTAGAATTTTTGATTGGTATCAAAAACAGAATAATAAATTTAAAAAATATGATATAAATAATGATCCTGGTGTACTTTTTTTGATGAATGTTTTTAACATCTATAAAAAATATCATTTTAAGACAAATTTAATGGGTGCAAGTTTTCGCAATATGGATGAAATATTACAATTATCTGGATGTGATTATTTAACTATTCCTCCCTATTTTTTAAAAAAACTTTCTCTTATTTCTAAAAAAGTTACTTGCAATTTAAAATTTAATGAACAATGCTGTCAAAAACCTGTTCCAATAACTAAATTAGAGTTTGATTTAAAACATCGTACAGATCAGTTAGCATCAAATCAATTAAAAATTGGGATTTATAATTTTATTAGAGATCAAGAAAAACTTGAAAAAATAATTTCACAAAGACTTTCTTTATTTTAATAAAATATTTCTATTTTTTTTAAAAAATATTGAACTTTGGTTAAAGTTCATTTTTTTAAATTATTTTTAGTTTTAAATTCGTTTTAATAATATTAAAAATTTTTTTTATTAATTTTTTTAAATTAATTAGATTAATAAAAATAATCAAATTTAAGGTATAAGAAAATCTCTTGAAAAAATAAAAATTAACCTTATATAAAGTGTTAATTAGATTGCTTATAATTCTGCAAGGGAGACTGTTTAGATGGGTAAGATTATTGGTATTGATCTTGGTACAACTAATTCTTGTGTTGCTATCATGGATAGTGGTAAAGCACGTGTTTTAGAAAATAGTGAAGGTGATCGTACAACACCTTCAATTATTGCATATACTCAAGAAAATGAAATTCTTGTTGGACAACCAGCAAAGAGACAAGCTGTTACAAATCCAAAAAGTACATTATTTGCAATTAAAAGGTTAATTGGACGTAGATTTAATGATGAAGAAGTTCAAAGAGATGTATCAATTATGCCTTACGAAATTGTAGCTGCAGAAAATGGTGATGCTTGGTTAAAAGTAAAAGGAAAAACAATGGCTCCACCTCAAGTGTCTGCAGAGGTATTAAAAAAAATGAAGAAAACGGCAGAAGATTATTTAGGAGATTCTATATCTGAAGCTGTTATTACTGTTCCAGCATATTTTAATGATGCACAACGTCAAGCTACTAAAGATGCTGGAAGAATTGCTGGATTAGATGTAAAACGTATTATTAATGAACCTACAGCTGCTGCACTTGCATATGGATTAGACCGTGAAGTTGGAAATCGTACTATTGCAGTCTATGATTTAGGTGGAGGAACTTTTGATATTTCTATAATTGAAATGGATGATGTTGATGGAGAAAAAACTTATGAAGTGTTAGCAACAAATGGAGATACCCATCTTGGTGGAGAAGATTTTGATAATAGGCTTATTAATTATTTAGTAGATGAATTTAAAAAAGAACAAGGAATTGATTTAAGAAATGATCCTTTAGCAATGCAGAGATTAAAAGAAGCAGCAGAAAAAGCGAAAATTGAACTTTCTTCATCACAGCAAACTGATGTAAATCTTCCATATATTACGGCTGATTCCAATGGACCTAAACATTTAAGTATTAAAGTTACACGTTCTAAATTAGAATCTTTAGTCGAAGATTTAGTAAAACGTTCTGTAGATCCTGTGAAAGTTGCATTGTCTGATGCTGGATTAAAAATTAATCAAATTAATGATGTCATACTTGTTGGTGGTCAAACTCGTATGCCAATGGTTCAGAAAATTGTCGCTGATTTATTTGGCAAAGATCCTAGAAAAGATGTAAATCCTGATGAAGCTGTTGCTATAGGTGCTGCTGTACAAGGTGGTGTTTTAGCTGGTGATGTTAAAGATGTTTTATTATTAGATGTTACTCCATTATCTTTAGGAATAGAAACACTTGGAGGAGTTATGACAACTTTAATTCCAAAAAATACTACTGTTCCTACAAAACATAGTCAAATTTTTTCTACAGCAGAAGATAATCAATCAGCAGTCACAATTCATGTACTACAAGGAGAAAGAAAGAGAGCAAGTGATAATAAATCTTTAGGTCAATTTAATTTAGATCAAATTCAACCTGCTCCTAGAGGAATGCCTCAAATAGAAGTAACTTTTGATATTGATGCAGACGGTATTTTACACGTTTCTGCTAAAGATAAAAATACTGGACGTGAACAAAATATTACTATTAAAGCTTCTTCTGGCTTAAAAGATGATGAAATAGAAAAAATGGTTAAAGATGCAGAAGCACATGCTGCAGCTGATAAAAAATTTGAAGAACTCATTCAAGTACGTAATCAAGCAGACCAATTAATTCATACTACAAAAAAACAAATGCAAGATTTGTCTAATCAATTAAATGAAAATGATAAAGAAATAATTAATAAAGCTATAAATGAACTAGAAATTTCATTAAAAAATGAAAATAAATTTAAAATTGAAGAAAATATAAAAAAATTAATTCAATCTTCTGAGATTTTATTAAAATTAAGTCAAAATAGAACTGTTCAAGAAAATGAAGACAAATCATCAGAAACAGAAAAAAAAGAAGATAATATTGTTGATGCTGAATTTAAAGAAATAAACGGAAAAGAAAAAAAATAATATTTTTTTTAATATAATTAAATATTAAAAATAATTAATTACTAATTAATAGATTTTTTCTTATTTATCATTCATTAAATAATGAATACGGGTGTGATATAGGATTTTACACCCGTGTAAGTATGAAAAGAGTAAAAAATATGGAAAAGAGAAATTATTATGAAGTTTTAGGTGTTTCAAAAACAGCTAACGAAAAAGAAATTAAAAAAGCTTATAAGCGTTTAGCAATTAAATATCATCCTGATAGAAATCAAGGTGATAAAAGATCAGAAAATAAATTTAAAGAAGTTAAAGAAGCATATGATGTATTGAGTAATCATGAAAAGAGAATGGCATATGATCAATATGGACATTCTGCCTTTGAACAAGGAGGGATGGGCAGTTCTTCTAATTTCAGAGAAGGTTTTTCAACTAGTGATTTTAGTGACATATTCGGTGATGTTTTTGGTGATATTTTTGGAGGAAATAGTAAAAAGAAAAGAAATGTTAGAGGTTCTGATTTGCAATATGAAATGACTTTAACATTAGAAGAAGTAGTTCGTGGTGTAACCAAAGAAATTCGTATCCCTAGTTTAGAAAGATGCGATATTTGTCATGGTAGTGGAGCAAAAATAGGTACAAGTCCTGATATTTGTAATCGTTGTAACGGATCTGGTCAAATACAAAAATTACAAGGTTTTTTTGCTGTACAACAAACATGTAAATATTGTTTTGGTCGTGGACAAATTATTAAACATTTATGTTTTAAATGTCGAGGACATGGTAGAATAGAAAAATATAAAACACTTTCAGTTAAAATTCCAAAAGGAGTTAATACAGGAGATAGAATTAGATTAAATGGTGAGGGAGAAATTGGAGAAAACGGTGCATCACCTGGGGATTTATATGTACAAATTCATGTTATAAAACATGCAATTTTTAAAAGAGATAATAATAATTTATATTGTGATGTTCCTATAAATTTTTCAATTGCTGCATTAGGTGGAGAAATAGATGTTCCTACGTTGGATGGTAGAGTAACTTTAAGAATCCCACCAGAAACACAAACTGGAAGAATATTTCGAATGAAATCAAAAGGAGTCAAATCAATTAGAGGAGGACCACAAGGTGACCTTATGTGTCGTATTATAGTAGAAACTCCAGTAAAATTAAATGAAAGACAAAAATATTTATTGAAAGAATTTGGAAAAACCTTAAATGAAGGAAGTACTTTAAAACATAGTCCTCGTGCAAAAAATTTTTTAGATAGCGTAAAAAATTTTTTTGACGGATTAACTAAGTAATTTTTATTTATATTTTTTTATTAAAAAATATATAAACAATTTAATATAATTAATATTTACGTATTTATGTAAATATTAATTATACATTTACTTTTAATAAAAAATATTTTTTATATTTTTAATTATTTTTTGTTTTAGTTGTAGGGAAATGGTTTTCTAACCAACCCTTAATTCCATTTTCTAAAATTAAAATAAGTGGAAAGTTCAATTTTTTTAATTTTCTAGCAATTTTAAATGATTCATTTCCATTATAAGAAATTATAATAATATATTTATTTTTATATTTTTTCAATTTTTCTATTTTTTCTTTATTAAAATCCCTTTCTTCTATATTAATAGAATTTACAATATGTTCCAATGCAAAATTTTGTTTTGATCTGATATCTAAAAATATTGCTTTATCTTTATTAAAGAGATTTATTGCTTTAAATATAGAAATATTTTTTATTTTGTAGAATAAATTTCTAGTCCATAAAAAAATAATACTAAAAAAAAGTATAATCCAAATTGTTGTTATATAAGGATGATTTTTTAAAAAAACTGTGATTTCATTCATTGTTATTTGATCTTTTTTTTACAATAATTTTTTTTTTCGCAATTTCCATATAAATAAATGCTATGATTAGATAGTTTAATGCCATATTTTTTTGCAATATTTTTTTGGTATTTATTCATGTATTTATCATAAAATTCCATGATTTTACCACAATCCAGACAAATTAAATGATCATGATTTTTTTTTTTAATTAATTCAAAAGTAGATTTTCCGCTTTCAAAATTATGTTTAGTAACAATTCCAGCTTTATCAAAATTATTTAATACTCTATAAACTGTAGCAAGTCCAATATCTTCTCCAAGATTAGTAAGTTTTTTATATAGATATTCAGCACTAATATGATGTTTTTTTATTCTTTTTAGTATTTTTAATATTTTTAAACGAGGATATGTTACTTTTAACCCAGCAATTTTTAAAGATTGATTATTAATATGCATAATGAATAAACCTTAATTATAAAAATATCAAAATTTTATTTTGTATTAATTTTTTTTATTTCATCTAAAATTTGTTTAATCCATTTTTGAATACGTTTTTTTGTTAAATGAGGTTGTCTATCTTCATCGATTGCTAATCCTACAAAATTATTTTTATTAATTAAAGCTTTAGATTGTTCAAAAGTATAATTTTTTGTTGACCAAGATCCAATAATTTTTCCATTTTTATTTTTTAAAATATTATTTATTATTCCCATTGCATCGCAAAAATATTCAGAATAGTCCTCCTGATCTCCACATCCAAAAATTGCAAAGATTTTATTTTTAAGATTTATTTTTTTTAAAATAGGAAAAAAATCATCCCAATCACACTGAGATTCTCCGTAATACCAAGTAGGAATCCCAAAAATCAAAATATTATATAATTCAATATCTTCTTTTTTTGAAGAAGATATATCATATATTACTGATGAAACATCATTTTTATATAGCTCTTTATGAATTTTTTTAGCAATGTTTTCAGTATTTCCAGTATCACTTCCAAAAAATATACCAATTTTATCCATAGAATCAATCTCTTTTTTTATTTATATAAAGATATGTTTATGACAGATTTTATTTATTATTATAAATAATCACGTCCTACAGGATTTGAACCTGTGACCCCCAGCTTAGAAGGCTGGTGCTCTATCCAAACTGAGCTAAGGACGCTGATAAAATTTAATTTAATTTAATAAAAAAATGTAAAAAAATATTTTATTTATATAAATAGATAAATTATACAAATTTAATTATTGTATACATTATAATATACAATGTATAATTTTCAATTATTTTATTATTTTTTAAATATTTTTTATGATATATCAGAAAAATTCTTTAACGTGGAAAAAAATAATTGATTTAGAAAAAAAAAAAAAATATTTCATTAAAATATTAAATTTTCTTTATATGAGGAAAAAAAGCGGATTTATTATTTATCCTTCATTTAATAAAATTTTTAATGCTTTCTATTATACAAAATTTAATTCAATTAAAGTAGTAATTATTGGTCAAGATCCTTATCATGGTAAGGATCAAGCTAATGGATTATGTTTTTCTGTTAATTCAAATATTATTCCTCCTTCTTTAAGGAATATTTTTATAGAATTAGAGAATGATATGTCATTTTCTAATTCTATAAAAAATGGAAATTTAGCTTATTGGGCAAAACAAGGTGTATTATTATTAAATAGTGTATTAACTGTAGAAGAAGGTAGACCAAATTCTCATATGAATATTGGATGGGAAATTTTTACTAATAAAATCATTTCTATTATTAGTCATTTTCATGATGGAGTAATTTTTTTATTATGGGGAAAGTATGCTCAAAAAAAAGTTAAATTAATTAATACTAAAAAGCATTTTATATTAAAGGCATCCCATCCATCTCCATTTTCTGTTTTTAACGGTTTTTTTGGATGTAAACATTTTACAAAAACAAATTATTTATTAGTAAATCAAAAAAAAAAACCTATTGATTGGTATATTTCAAATTAAAAATGTTATTACATAATAATATTTTTTTTATATAAAGATTTTATTGTGATACGATTACAATCGCTGGTCTAAGTAATCTTCCATGTATTGTATATCCTTTTTGCATCACATCAATTACTTGGTTTGGTTCATGTTTGTCAGATTTTTTAACAGTTACTGCTTGATGTAAAGAAGGATCAAATGGAACATTATTTTTTTCTATGCTGTTTATACCATTTTTATTTAATATGTTTAAAAAAGTTTTTAATGTTAATTCTAATCCTTCTAAAATAGAAGGATATTGTTTGGTATTTTTATCAAAAATTGATATTGCTCTTTCTAAATTATCGATAACTGGAAGCAAATCATTTATAAAATTTTCTAATGAAAATTTATAAGCTTTTTCAATATCTTTTTCATTTCTTTTTCTTATATTTTCAATTTCAGCCTTAGAACGTAGTATAATATCTCTTTCTTTTTTTTTTAATATGTTAATTTCTTCTTTTAATTTTAAAATTGTTTCATTGGTATATTTTGTAATTTGTTTTTCTATTTGCGGATTGACATCATGAATTTCTTCAGTGAATTTATTATTTTCAATTTTTTGATTTTCTTTTTCTATATTTGTAGAAGTTTTCTCATTATGTATTTTTTCTTTTTTGTTCATGAGTATCCCCACATTTTGTATTTTTGTTTTTTTGAAAAATTATAAACTAATTTAGTAATAATGGGGATAAAAAATATAGTTTCAAGAGATTATAATTATTTATGAAAGGAATTAATAGTGTCTATTAAAAATAAAAAAAATAGTTTTTTGTTTAAAAAAATTGGAATTGTTGGTAATCCTAGAAATTTTCAGGGATTAAAATTATATAAAATTTTATTTAATTGGTTAAATAACCAAAATTATAAAGTTTTTATTGAAGAAAAAATAAAAAAAAAATTAAATTTAAATTCTAATATCTTTGTAAAAGATTTAATTACAATTGGAAAAATAGTAGATTTAATAATTATTATCGGCGGTAATGGTAGCATGTTGAGAATAGCTAGAACAATAATTAATTATCAAAAGAAAATAATTGGTATAAATCAAGGGAATCTTGGTTTTTTAACTGATCTCAGTTCAAAAAATTTTTTACATTTTTTAGATCAAATATTGCAAGGTAATTTTTTTGAAGAAAAACGTTTTGTATTGGAAATAAAAATAAATAAATTGAATAAAAAAAATTTTTTAAATTTTATTGCAATTAATGAAGTAATTTTACATTCTTCAAAAATAGCTAATATGATTGATTTTGAAGTATTTATTAATAACAAGTTTGCATTTTCTCAACGTTCTGATGGATTAATTATTAGCACACCAACAGGTTCTACAGCTTATTCACTTTCAGCAGGTGGTCCTATTGTAATTCCAAATTCAGATGTGATTATTTTAACTGCAATGTTTCCTCATACTCTTTCATCAAGACCTATTGTTATTAATAGTAATAGTATTATTAATTTAAAGTTTAAAGAAAAGTGTATTAACTATCAAATTATGTTTGATAGTCAAATAGTTTCTTCTATAGAAGAAGGAGATGAAATTTTTATTAAAAAAAGTAATAAAAAATTATATTTTATTCATCCCTATTATTATGATTATTTTAATTTTCTTCGAATGAAACTTGGTTGGTTAAAAAGATATATTTAGTATTTCAATTTTAGAAAATAATTAGAATGATTTTCTAAATAATGAATATTAGTTTTTCCTTGAATAAAATTTTTTTCATTAATAATTGCTTTTTGTAAAGTAATATTAGTTTTGATTCCGTCTATGATTAATTCTGATAAAGCATTTTTCATTCTTTTAATTGCTATATTTCTATTTTCTCCATATGATATTAATTTTGCTATCATAGAATCATAATAAGTTGGTATGGTATAGCCATTATAAATATGTGATTCCCATCTTATACCTAATCCTCCTGGAACATGCAAACATGCAATTTTTCCAGAATTTGGTAAAAAAGTAGTAGAATCTTCTGCATTTATTCGACATTCTATGGAATGTCCATTGATTTTTAATTGATCTTGTTTGATCATTAGTGGTAATCCATAGGCTATTTTAATTTGATTTTTAATTAGATCTATTCCTGTAATCATTTCAGTAATGGTATGTTCAACTTGAATTCTCGTATTCATTTCAATAAAATAGAATTTTTCATTTTCATAGAGAAATTCAAAAGTTCCAGCTCCACGATAATTAATTTCTAAACATGCTTGTACACAACATTCACCTATAATTTTTCTGATATGTGGTTTTATATTGATAGCCGGTGCTTCTTCTATAATTTTTTGATATCTTCTTTGTATTGAACAATCTCTTTCAAATAAATAAATAGCATTTTTTCCATCTGATAAAATTTGTACTTCAATATGTTTAGGGTTTTTTAAAAATTTTTCTATATAAATGGTGTTGTTGTTAAAGATTGATTTAGATTCTGATTGAGTTAATAATATTGATTTTTCTAAATCATTTTCATGATATACAATACACATTCCTCTCCCCCCTCCTCCTTGAGAAGATTTTATTATAATGGGATATCCTATTTTTTTTGCAATTTTTTTGCTAATTTCAATATTATTTTTTAATGGTTCATTAGATCCAGGAAGACAATTAATTCCTATTTTTTTCATAATCTGTATCGCAGAGATCTTATCTCCCATTAATTTGATTGTTTCAGGTTTTGGTCCAATAAATTTAAATCCAGATTGTTCAACTTGTTCTGCAAAATCTGCATTTTCTGATAAAAATCCATATCCAGGATGTATGGCTTCAGATCCAGTAATTTCTGCTGCTGATATAATAGCAGGAATATTTAAATAACTTTTAGAAGATTCAGATGGACCTATACAAACAGTTTCATCTGCCAATAAGACATGTTTTAAATTTTTGTCTGCTGTAGAATGAATAGCAACTGTTTTAATATCGAGTTCTTTACAAGCACGTAAAATTCTTAAAGCGATTTCGCCTCTATTAGCAATGAGAATTTTTTTAAACATCAATATAATACCTCATTTTGATTTTATTATTCAATAACAATTAAAGGTTGATCAAATTCAACAGATTCTCCATTTTCTACAAGAATATTTTTAACAATTCCTTCTTTATTATTTTCTATTTGATTCATCATTTTCATTGCTTCAATTATACATAAAGTATCTCCAATTAAAACTTTTTGTCCTATTTTAATAAAAGGTTTTGATTCTGGGTTTGGAGAGGAATAGAATGTTCCAACCATAGGTGAACGAATGACATGTTCAGTATTTTTTTTTACTATTTTTTGGTTTTTTTTAATGTAATTGTTTGAATCGGTTAACATTGACTTTGAAATATTGTGATTTTGTTGCAAAACTGATGTTTGACCTATATTATTTAATCGATTTATTCGTATTGATTCTTTGCCTTCAGAAATTTCTAGCTCTATAATTCCTGATTTTTCAACTAATTTAATTAATTTTTTTATTTTTCGAATATCCATAGTTTTTTCCAATTTTTTATGAATGTTAACTTTTATTAACATTCATTTTGTTTTTTATTAAAAATTGATAAGCAGCATCTAAAGCGTAAAGGTAGGTATTTTGACCAAAACCACAAATTACACCAACTGCAATGTCGGATAAATAAGAAAAATGTCTAAATTTTTCTCTTTTATAAATATTACTTATATGAATTTCATAAAAATCAATATTTACACTTAGTATTGCATCCCTTAATGCAATACTACTATGAGCTAAAGCTCCTGGATTAATTAAGATAAAATCTATTTTTTTATAGGCGTTATGTATTTTATTTATCAATTGATATTCTGCATTAGATTGAAAAAAAGTAGTGTAAATATCAAGTTGTTTAGCTTTTTCTATAATATTATTATTAATATTTTTTAAATTTTCTATTCCGTATATTTTTTCTTCTCTCTTTCCTAACATATTTAAATTTGGTCCATTTAAAATTAAAACATGAAAATGAAATTTCATTTTTTTAATCCTTATAAATATTTTTTATTATACTTAAAAAAAATAAAATTTACAGATTTCATATTATTGAAAAAGATAATATCAATGAGATTTAAAAGATATTTTCACGTTTATTAAATATATGATATATTTCGATTTTAAAAAAAATACAATATATAAATGTAATTTTTTATTATTTTTTTTTTATGATAATATACTTAAATTTAAATAATTTTTACAGGTTTTTTAAGGTATGTTTAAAAAAATTCGAAGTTTTTTTACTCAGGATTTATCTATAGATTTAGGTACGGCAAATACTTTGATTTATATAAAAGAAAAAGGAATTGTTTTAAATGAACCTTCTGTTGTAGCTATTAAGAAAAATAAAATAAATTTAAAGACGAATATAGTTGCAATAGGATATGAAGCAAAAAGAATGTTAGGACGAACTCCAAATAATATTTATGCAATTCGTCCTATGAAAGATGGAGTTATAGCTGATTTTGATATTACTGAAAAGATGCTGCAATTTTTCATTAGAAAGGTACATAAGAAGTGTTTTTTATGTCCTCGTCCCAGAATATTAGTTTGTGTTCCAATAGGAGCAACACAAGTTGAAAAGCGTGCGATTAGAGAGTCTGTTTTACATGCAAGTAATGTGCGTGAAGTTTTATTAATTTCAGAACCAATGGCAGCAGCAATAGGAGTGGGATTACCGATTTATAAAGCTAAAGGTTCTATGATTGTTGATATTGGTGGAGGTACTACAGAAGTCGCTGTTATTTCTTTGAATGGAATAGTATATTCTTCTTCTACTCGTATTGGTGGAGATAAATTTAATGAAAGTATTATAAATTATGTTCGTCGTCAATATGGTATATTGATAGGTGAAACAACTGCTGAAAAGATTAAACATAAGATAGGTTGTGCTATTAAAATTAATGATCAGATAAAAAAAATGGAAATTAGAGGTCGAAATGTATCTGAAGGTATACCTCGAAGTTTAATTTTAAATTCTACTGAAGTGATAGAAGCATTAAAAGATCCAATTATGAATTTAATTAATTTAGTAAAATGTGTTTTAGAAAAATGTCCTCCAGAGTTAGCTTCTGATGTTTCACAAAAAGGAATAGTTTTAACAGGAGGTAGTTCTTTATTAAGAAATTTCGATCATTTATTTATGAATGAATTGAAAATGCCTGTAATTGTTGATGTAAATCCTTTAACTTCTGTAGTTCGTGGAGGAGGAAAAGCATTACAAATGTTTAGTGAAAAAAATAGTGATTTCTTCATTTTTTAAAAATTTTTTTTCGCAATTTAATTAATATTTTATAAAATAAAAGTTATTAATACAGGTATAGAAATGAAAAAAAAAATATCATCTATTAATATTAATAATATTCGTAGAGAGTATATTCGTGGAGAATTAAGAAGAAATAATTTAACTCAAGATCCATTGAAAATATTTCATCGTTGGTTAATAGATGCTTATAAATCGTCTATACCTGATCCAAGTGCAATGTGTGTATCTACTGTTGATCATTTTGGTCAACCTTATCAAAGAATAGTTTTGTTAAAATATTTTGATAAGAATGGGCTTATATTTTATACAAATTTTAGTAGTCGTAAAGCTAGACATATTTCTTTAAATAATAAAGTTAGTGCTTTGTTTCCATGGAACATTTTAGATCGTCAGGTTTTATTTATCGGAAATGCAGAAAAAATTCCTTTTTTAAAAGTAAAAAAATATTTTTATAGTAGACCTAAAAATAATCAAATTTCAACTTTAATTTCAAAACAATCAAGTATTATTTCTAATCGTTCTCAACTAGAAAAATTATTTCTAAAATATAAAAAAAAATATAAAAATAAAAAAATTCCATATCCTTATTATTGGGGAGGATATAGAATTAAATTTAATTTTGTAGAATTTTGGCAGGGTAGAACAAAACGTCTTCATGATCGTTTTTTGTATAAAAAAAAAAATAAAAGTTGGATAATATATAGATTAGCACCGTAAAATATTATAAACTAATATTAATTTTAAAATTAGTTTTTCTATTTTTTAAATATTTCAAAAGGATATTTATGTTTTCTCGTGATGTGATTAAACGATTAGAAGAAAGAAATTTAATTAGTAAATGGACAAATAAAAAAGAATTAATGTTAAGATTTAAAAAAAGAATTGCTTTTTATTGTGGTTTTGATCCAACTTCTGATAGTTTACATGTTGGACATTTGATTCCTTTATTTTTTTTAAAAAGTTTACAAGAAATAGGCCATAAACCAATTATTGTTTTAGGTGGGGCTACTGGTTTAATTGGAGATCCTAGTTTTAGATTGAGTAAGCGAAAAATACAAAAAATAGATCAATTATTTTACAATATAAAAAAAATAAGTGAACAAATCTATTTTTTTTTAAATTTAAATTCTTCAAATAGTAAAGTAAAAATATTAAATAATTATGATTGGTTTAAAGAAATTAATATTTTATATTTTTTATGTAAAATAGGAAAATTTTTTTCTATAAATCAAATGATTAATAAAGAATCTATTAAAAAACGTTTTGATCAAAAAAAAGATGGAATTAATTATTCCGAATTTTCATATCATTTAATGCAATCTTATGATTTTTCCTATCTTTATAAAACTTATAATGTGGAGCTTCAAATAGGTGGATCAGATCAATGGGGTAATATTATTTCTGGTATTCATTTAACTCATTGTTTATATAAAAAAAAAGTATATGGTATTACACTGCCATTAATGGTTAATTTAAATGGTGATAAAATAGGAAAAACAGAAAAAAAAACTATATGGTTAAATTCTGATAAAACGAGTGTATATGATTTTTATCAATTTTGGATAAATCTTAATGACATAGATGTATATTCTTATCTTAAATATTTTACTAAAATATCTTTAGATGAGATAAATTATTTAAAGGATTTTTGTATTCAAAATCCAAAATCTAAAAAAGCACAATATTTATTGGCAGAACATATGACATCTTTTGTTCATGGAGAGAATGAATTATCTAAAGCAAAAAGAATGAGTAAAAAATTGTTTTCTAAAAAATTAGACAAATTAGAAATTTTAGATTTTTTACAGTTAATTAATGATGGAATAAAAAAAATTAATTTAAATATTGGTGCATCTTTAGTTGATTCTTTATTAAAATCAAAAATTGCAGATTCTAAAAGTTTTGCAAAAAAATTGATTATTTCGAATTCGATTTTAATTAATGGGAAGTTAGTTACATCTCCCGAATATATTTTTCAAAATCAGGATATATTATATAAACATTACACATTAATTAAAAAAGGAAAAAAAGTTTTTTTTTTAATATACTGGAAGTAATAATATTTACTTCTTAATTTGTTTATTTATTTTTAAAAGTGATTATATAATAATCACTTGACTTTATTTGTAAAATTAAGTAAAATGTAAAATTTACATAGTTCTTTTAAAAAAATTATATTAAGTTTGCGTGGATACTCATTCTATTTATTAAATAACATTAATTTTTTTAATCTTTATAAAAGATTAGTTTTTTTAAATTAATTTATTATTGAAGATTGTGTTTTAATATAATTGAAGAGTTTGATCATGGCTCAGATTGAACGCTGGCGGCAGGCCTAACACATGCAAGTCGTGCGGCAACAGAAAAAACTTATGTTTTTTGCTGGCGAGCGGCGGACGGGTGAGTAATGTATGGGGATCTGCCCAGAGGAGGGGGATAACTATTGGAAACGATAGCTAATACCGCATAAATTCTCTTTTGAGCAAAGCATGGGATAAGTTTTTATTAAAACTTACCATGTGCCTTTGGATGAACTCATATGAGATTAGCTAGTAGGTGAGGTAAAGGCTACACCTAGGCTACGATCTCTAGCTGGTCTGAGAGGATGACCAGCCACACTGGGACTGAGACACGGCCCAGACTCCTACGGGAGGCAGCAGTGGGGAATATTGCACAATGGGCGAAAGCCTGATGCAGCCATGCCGCGTGTATGAAGAAGGCCTTCGGGTTGTAAAGTACTTTCAGTCGGGAGGAAGGTAATAGAGGCAAATAGCTTTTTTTATTTGACGTTACCGACAGAAGAAGCACCGGCTAACTCCGTGCCAGCAGCCGCGGTAATACGGAGGGTGCGAGTGTTAATCGGAATTACTGGGCGTAAAGGGCACGCAGGCGGTTAATTAAGTTGGATGTGAAATCCCTTGGCTCAACCTAGGAACTGCATTCAAAACTGAATAACTAGAGTCTCGTAGAGGGGGGTAGAATTCCATGTGTAGCGGTGAAATGCGTAGAGATATGGAGGAATACCAGTGGCGAAGGCGGCCCCCTGGGCGAAGACTGACGCTCATGTGCGAAAGCATGGGGAGCAAACAGGATTAGATACCCTGGTAGTCCATGCCGTAAACAATGTCAATTTGGAGGTTGTAGTCTTAGAACTGTAGCTTCCGTAGCTAACGCGTTAAATTGACCGCCTGGGGAGTACGACCGCAAGGTTAAAACTCAAATGAATTGACGGGGGCCCGCACAAGCGGTGGAGCATGTGGTTTAATTCGATGCAACGCGAAGAACCTTACCTACTCTTGACATCCATAGAAGTTTATTGAGAAATAAACGTGCCTTAGGGAACTATGAGACAGGTGCTGCATGGCTGTCGTCAGCTCGTGTTGTGAAATGTTGGGTTAAGTCCCGCAACGAGCGCAACCCTTTTCCTTTGTTGCCAGCGAGTAAGTCGGGAACTCAAAGGATACTGCCGGTGATAAACCGGAGGAAGGTGGGGATGACGTCAAGTCATCATGGCCCTTACGAGTAGGGCTACACACGTGCTACAATGGCGTATACAAAGAGAGGCAAGCCAGTAATGGGAAGCGGAACTCAAAAAGTACGTCTAAGTTCGGATTGGAGTCTGCAACTCGACTCTATGAAGTCGGAATCGCTAGTAATCGTGGATCAGAATGCCGCGGTGAATACGTTCTCGGGCCTTGTACACACCGCCCGTCACACCATGGGAGTGAGTTGCAAAAGAAGTGAGTAGCTTAACTATTTAAACGTAGGTGGCGCTTACCACTTTGTGGTTCATGACTGGGGTGAAGTCGTAACAAGGTAACCGTAGGGGAACCTGCGGTTGGATCACCTCCTTACTATTAAGTAAATATAGTAGATGGGTATTCATGCAAACTAAATAATGTAACTTATTAGGCTTGTAGCTCAGTTGGTTAGAGCGCACCCCTGATAAGGGTGAGGTCGGTGGTTCAAGTCCACTCAGGCCTATAAAAACACCTATTTATTTATATAAATATATAAAGGGGCTATAGCTCAGCTGGTAGAGCGCCTGCTTTGCACGCAGGAGGTCAGCGGTTCAATCCCGCTTAGCTCCATAGCTGAGTATTTATTTTTTTCGTTCTTTTAAAATATAATTTGAGAATACTTTTTTTAAAAAAAAAGTATAAAAAAATGTCTTTGGGTTGTTAGGTTAAGCGAACAAAGCGTACACGGTGGATGCCTTGGCAGTCAGAGGCGAAGAAGGACGTGCTAATCTGCGAAAAGCGTCAGTAAGTTGATAAGAAGCGTAATAACTGATGATATCCGAATGGGGTAACCCAATGCTTTTGCATTATCATTTAATGAATACATAGTTAAATGAGGCGAACCAGGAGAACTGAAACATCTTAGTAACCTGAGGAAAAGAAATCAATTGAGATTCCCTTAGTAGTGGCGAGCGAATAGGGAAAAGCCCAGAGTGATATATAAGGATTATCAATGTTAGGAGAATATTTTGGAAAATATAGCTATAAAGGGTAATAGCCCCGTATCTGAAAACATTCTAGTTCTTATACTCGAAGAGTAAGATGGGACACGTGTAATCCTGTCTGAATATAGGGGGACCATCCTCTAAGGCTAAATACTACTGACTGACCGATAGTGAAATAGTACCGTGAGGGAAAGGTGAAAAGAACCCCGGTTAGGGGAGTGAAATAGAACCTGAAACCGTGTATGTACAAGCAGTAGAAGCCTATAATAGGGCAACTGCGTACCTTTTGTATAATGGGTCAGCGACTTATATTTTGTAGCGAGGTTAACCAAATATATAGGGGAGCCATAGGGAAACCGAGTCTTAATTGGGCGAATAGTTGCAAGATATAGACCCGAAACCCGGTGATCTAACCATGAGCAGGTTGAAGATTGGATAAAACTAATTGGAGGACCGAACTGACTAATGTTGAAAAATTAGCGGATGACTTGTGGTTAGGGGTGAAAGGCCAATCAAACCGGGAGATAGCTGGTTCTCCCCGAAAGCTATTTAGGTAGCGCCTTATGAATTGATTATTGGGGGTAGAGCACTGTTTCGGCTAAGGGGTCATCCTGACTTACTAAACCGATGCAAACTACGAATACCAAATAATTTTATCATGGGAGACACACGGCGGGTGCTAACATCCGTCGTGAAGAGGGAAACAACCCAGATCGCCAGCTAAGGTCCCAAAATCATAATTAAGTGGGAAATGAAGTGGAAAGGCATAGACAGCCAGGATGTTGGCTTAGAAGCAGCCATCATTTAAAGATAGCGTAATAGCTCACTGGTCGAGTCGGTCTGCACAAAAGATGTAACGGGGCTAAAATTATGTACCGAAGCTGCGACAGCAATTTTTTTGCTGGGTAGGGGAGCGTTCTGTAAGCTGTTGAAGATAAATTGAGAAATTTATTGGAGGTATCAGAAGTGCGAATGCTGACATAAGTAACGATAAAGTAGGTGAAAAACCTACTCGCCGAAAAACTAAGGTTTCCTGTCCAACGTTAATCGGGGCAGGGTGAGTCGACCCCTAAGGTGAGGCTGAAAAGCGTAATCGATGGGAAACAGGTTAATATTCCTGTACTAATAACTATTGCGAAGGGGGGACGAAGAAGGCTAGACTATCCGAGTGTTGGATATCTCGGTTTAAGCGTGTAGATGAACAATATAGGAAAATCCGTATTGTTGTAAACATCAAGGCGTGATGAGTAGTCATTTATTTGACAAACTAGTTAATGCCAAGCTTCCAAGAAAAGCCTCTAAGCTTCAGATATTTATTAATCGTACTACAAACCGACACAGGTGGTTAAGTAGAGAATACTAAGGCGCTTGAGAGAACTCGGGTGAAGGAACTAGGCAAAATAGTGCCGTAACTTCGGGAGAAGGCATGCTGACATGTAAGTGAATAACTTTACGTTTGTAGCTGAAGTCAGTCGCAGATACTAGCTAGCTGCAACTGTTTATTAAAAACACAGCACTGTGCAAACACGAAAGTGGAAGTATACGGTGTGACGCCTGCCCGGTGCTGGAAGGTTAATTGATAGGGTGATTTTTATTAGTTTTTAAAATAATGAATAAGCTCTTGATCGAAGCCCCAGTAAACGGCGGCCGTAACTATAACGGTCCTAAGGTAGCGAAATTCCTTGTCGGGTAAGTTCCGACCTGCACGAATGGCGTAATGATGGCTAGACTGTCTCCACCCGAGACTCAGTGAAATTGAATTTGCTGTGAAGATGCAGTGTACCCGCGGCAAGACGGAAAGACCCCGTGAACCTTTACTATAGCTTGACACTGAATGATAAATATTGATGTGTAGGATAGGTGGGAGACAATGAAATATGTACGCTAGTATGTATGGAGTCGACCTTGAAATACCACCCTTTTGTATTTGTTATTCTAACTTGGATCCGTAATCCGGATTAAGGACAGTGTCTGGTGGGTAGTTTGACTGGGGCGGTCTCCTCCTAAAGAGTAACGGAGGAGCACTAAGGTTAGCTAATCACGGTCGGATATCGTGAGGTTAGTGTAAAGGCATAAGCTAGCTTAACTGCGAGCGTGACAACGCGAGCAGATACGAAAGTAGGTCTTAGTGATCCGGTGGTTCTGAATGGAAAGGCCATCGCTCAACGAATAAAAGGTACTCCGGGGATAACAGGCTAATACCGCCCAAGAGTTCATATCGACGGCGGTGTTTGGCACCTCGATGTCGGCTCATCACATCCTGGGGCTGAAGCAGGTCCCAAGGGTATGGCTGTTCGCCATTTAAAGTGGTACGCGAGCTGGGTTTAGAACGTCGTGAGACAGTTCGGTCCCTATCTGTCGTGGGCGTAGGAAGATTGAGAGGAGCTGCTCCTAGTACGAGAGGACCGGAGTGGACACACCTCTGGTGTTCAGGTTGTCATGCCAATGGCATTGCCTGGTAGCTACGTGTGGAAAAGATAACTGCTGAAAGCATATAAGTAGGAAACTTACCTCAAGATTAGTCTTCCCTGATTTTTAAAAAATCCTAAAGGATTGTTCAAGACTAGAACTTAGATAGGCTGGATGTGTAAGCATAGTGATATGTTCAGCTAACCAGTACTAATAATCCGTGAGGCTTAACCTGACAACACCAAAGACATTTTTTAAAAAAATATTATTTTGTCTAGCAGTAATAGCGCGGTAGTACCACCTGAATTATTTATTTAAATAAGATTCCATACCGAACTCAGAAGTGAAATGCCGTAGTGCCAATGGTAGTGTGAGGATTCCTCATGTGAGAGTAGGGAACTGCTAGACTTCTTATCTTATGTATAAAGATAATTTGATTGATATAATTAATGAAATTTGTATGGTAAATAATCAAAATAATTATATAGTAGGTGTAACAGGCGGTATAGGTTCTGGAAAAAGTCTCATTACTAATCTTTTTATTTCAAAAGGAGTACTAGTAATTGATGCTGATATTATTTCTAAAAATATATTAACTAATAATAATTTAATTTTAAAAATTATTAAAAATCATTTTTCTTCGAAAATCTTAAATAAAGATGGTTTATTAAACCGTAAATATTTAAGAAAGATTATTTTTTGTCATAAAAAAGAAAAAGAATGGTTAAATTCTTTATTACATCCAATTATTTTTAAAGAAATAAAAAAAAAAATTAAAACACATAAAGAATATCCTTATATTATTTGTGTTATGCCTCTTCTTTTTGAAAATCAAAGAGAAAAACTATTTAATAGAATATTAGTTATAGATAGTATTGAAAAAGAACAAATTAATAGAGTCATTAAACGAGACAACACATCTTCAAAAGATGTAAAAAAAATAATTTATAGTCAAATTTCTAGAATTGAACGATTAAATAAAGCTAATGATGTCATTGAAAATTTTGATAATAAACCTTTTCCTTATAAAGAAGTAGATTATTTGCATGAAAAGTATATTTTTTATTCTAAAAAAGTTATTTAAATTATTTAAAAATTATCTTTTTTCGTTCCTTTCCATCTTAGAAAAGATTTGTTGTTTAAATTATCTATTCCAAATAGATCTATAATTCTGTATATAGTGTACATAATAATATCTTCTATTTTTTTTGGTTTATGATAGAAATGAGGTATAGGAGGTGCAACAATAGCACCCATTTTTATTACTTTTGACATTAAATCAATATGTCCTATATGTATAGGTGATTCTCTAACGCAAAGTATTAGTTTTCTATTTTCTTTTAGAATAACATCAGCAGCTCGAATAATTAATGTATTACTATAGCTATTAGCTATACTAGAAAGTGTTTTAATTGAACATGGTAAAACAATCATTCCAGAAGTAATAAATGAACCAGAAGCAATGCTTGCAGAAGTATCTCTATAGTCATAAAATACATTTGCTATAGATTTTAAATATTTGATTGTATATTTTGTTTCTAGAGATAGAATTTGTCTTGCGGAATAACTTATAATTAAATGGGTTTCAATATTTGGAAGTAAATTTAAGTATTCTAAAAGTTTAATACTATAAATAATACCACTTGCTCCAGTTATTCCAATAATAATTTTTTTTTTCATTTTAATTTTTTATTTTTAATTAAGTAATATATTTTCCATTAAATATAGAAGATTCAAAATTTTCTATTTTCTTGTTTTTTTTTTTAAGTGCTTTTATTAATTCTTTAAGATCTTGAAATATTAATTTATCTGCTCCAATAATATTTTTTATTTCTTTTAATTTTCTATTATATGAAATTAGTTTTTTTGAAGATGGAATATTTATTCCATAAATATTAGCAAATTTTGCTTGTGGTGCAGCAGAAGCAAAAAAAATTTTTTTAGCTCCTGCAGTTTTTGCTAGAAAAATTACTTTTTTTGCAGTATCTCCTCTGATGATAGAATCGTCAATGAGTAATATATTTTTATTTTTAAAATATATTTTATTGACTATAAATTTAGTAGATAAAGTTTTATTTCTTTGATTTTTTTCATTTATTATGAATGACCTACCAGAATAGTTATTTTTTATAAAACCTTGTCGATATGGAATATTTAAAATTCTGGAAATTTCTAATGCGGTATTATAAGAAGTATCTGGTATTGGAATTACTACATCAATTTTTGTATTTTTCCATGTTTTTTTAATCTTTTTTGCTAAAATTTTGCCCATTTCTAATCTAGCTTCGCTAACAGAAATATTATCTATGTAAGAATCTGGCCTTGCAAAATATATGAATTCAAAAAGACAAGGAATCAATTTTGTATTTTTAATACATTTATGATTGTAAAATTTTCCATTTTTTTCAAGACAAATTACTTCTCCTGGATTAACATCTCGAATCTCTTGGAATCCAAGAGATTCTAATGTAATGCTTTCAGAAGCTATCATATATTCTTTTTTTTTAATTTTTTTTATATATTTTGTTCCTATAACCAAAGGTCTAATACCGTTTGGATCTCTAAATGCAATTAAACCATATCCTATAATTAGCAAAATACAAGAATATGCACCTTTTACTTCTTTAAATATTAAATTGAATATATTGAAAATGTTTTTAGCACAAAGATTGTTATAATTATATTTTGAAAATTGATATGCAATTATATTGAGTAATATTTCAGAATCAGAATAACTATTAATATGGTGATGTGCTATAGATATTTTGTTTTTTAATTCATTTTTATTAGTTATATTTCCATTATGTACTAAGCATAATCCATATGGATAGTTAACATAGAATGGTTGTGCTTCGTTTATTGAATTAAATTTTCTATTTGAATATCTAACATGTCCTATACCTATATTACCTTTTAGTTTATTTAATATATTTCGTTTATTAAAGATATTTTTTACTAATCCTTTTTTTTTTATTAATGTTAATTTAGTTTTATGAATAGTTGCAATTCCAGATGCATCTTGTCCTCTGTGTTGTAAAGTTAATAATCCATTATAAATCATTTGGCTGACAGATTTAAAAGAATAGATTCCTATAATTCCACACATTTATTTTTTTCCATAAATGATTATTGAAAATTTATAATAAAAAATATATTTTTTCTTTAAAATGAAATATAAATAATTTTATTAATTTATTAAAATGAGGTATAAATTCAGATTGTTTCCAATACTCATTTAATGATAATGATGTAAAATGATCAAGAACAAAAATTATTGCACTTATAATAACTATACCCTTAAACATCCCAAAACATAATCCTAAAACTCTGTCTGTACTAGATAATCCAGTGTATTTAATTAATGATATGAATATGGACATAAAGATAGAGCCTATTATTAATGTGGCAATAAAAATAATTGCAATTGAAATAATATTTTTTAACAAAATATTTTCAAAATATGTAATATATGTTGTTAAATAAGAATAAAATTTATTAGATATAATAAATGAAGAACACCATATTGCTAAAGAAAAAAATTCTTTTATAAATCCATTGATGACTCCCATTAAAGAAGAAAATGTAATTATAATAATAATAATATAATCAATCCAAACCATAATTTTTACCCTGAAATCAAAAATACTTGTTTTTAAAATATTTTTAGTGAGATATTTTATTTTTTTTTAAAAATTTAAAAAATATTTAAAAAGTTTAATTATACTATTTTTTAGTTATTTATATATTTTATATTAAATAATTAATATTATATATATGTACTAATACAATTTTTAATTTTTTAAAAAAAATTAAAAGAAGAAAAAAAAATGTATATTAAAATAAAAAAAAATAAATTCATAATAATTTTAATAATTTTAGTAATCATTTAAAGTAATTCTTTTTTTTAATATTTTCATTATATGTGAAACAGTATAAAATGATCCACATACTATGATAATATCATTTTTTTCAACATTTTTTTTTATTTTTATCCATGCATCTTTGACCGAATTAAAAGTATAATATAAAGAATTTTTAATATATTTTATTATCATAGAATAATCTGCTCCTCGTTCTTCTTGTAGTGAAGCTACATACCATACATTAACTTGTTTTAATAGAGGTTTGATAATATTTTTTATATCTTTATCTTTTAAAATACCTATTAAAAGATGTACTTTTGAATTCTTTTTTTTAAATAATTTAGAGATTTTTTGAGATAATAAATATGCTGCGTGTGGATTATGAGCAACATCTAGTATGATCGATGGATTTTTAGAAATTATTTGAAATCGTCCTGGTAATTTAGCATGATTTAATCCATAGGTGATTGATGTATATGAAATTTTTTTGTATTTATTGTTAATTTGCATAAGACAATAAATTGCTGCCAGTCCAGTAGCAATATTTTTTATAGGAATATGCTTTGAATAAGGTAATTTTTTTAAAATAAATTTTTTATATTTCCATTCCCAATATGTTTGAAATTTTTTTATATTCCAATGGGTTTTATAGAAAAAAGGTTTTGTATTAATTTTTTTTGAAAAATTTTTTATATATTTTGAATATTTTGAATCACCAAAAATAGCATATTTATCAGAACGAAAAATCCCACATTTTTCTTTTCCTATTTTTTTAATTGTATTTCCTAGCCATTCTTGATGATCAAAATCAATATTAGTGATTATTGAAATATCAGCATCAATGATATTTGTTGCATCTAATCTTCCTCCTAATCCAACTTCTAGGATAGCAAGTTCTACTTTATATTTTTTAAATAATTCTAATGCGGCAAGAGTACTATATTCAAAATATGTAAGAGGGATATTATTTCTATTAGATTCTATTTTGTTAAATACTGTACAAAAATCTTTTTGATTTAACGTTTTTCCTTCAATTCTTACTCTTTCTGTATAAGAAAGTATATGTGGTGAGCTATATACACCAACTTTAATTTTAGAATGTAATAGAATAGATTCTATTAAATGACATGTTGTACCTTTTCCATTGGTTCCAGAAACAATAATAACATTTTTTGCAGGTTTTAAGACGTTTAATTTTTTTGCTACTTTTTTAATACGATCTAATCCAAGATCTATAGATTTATGATGTTGATGACTACAGTAACGTAGCCAATATTTGAGTGAAGAATTGATTTTTGGTGTTTTTATTAATTTTAGTTTAATCATTATATTTTTTTATGTGTTAATATTGCCAATATTTCTGCGATTTTATTCCTCATTTCTGTTCTTTTTACAATCATATCTATTACTCCTTTTTCAATTAAAAATTCACTACGTTGAAATCCTTTTGGTAACTTTTCATGAATAGTTTGTTCAATAATTCTTGGCCCAGCAAATCCGATTAATGCTTTCGGTTCAGCTATATTAATGTCTCCTAACATTGCTAAACTTGCAGATACACCACCCATTGTTGGATTAGTCAGTATTGAAATGTATGGTAGTCCTTTTTTTTGTATTTTAGCTAAAGCAGCACTTGTTTTAGCCATTTGCATTAAAGATAGGAAAGATTCTTGTACTCTTGCACCACCACTAGCAGAAAAGCATACTAATGGACATTTTTTTTTTAATGCTTGATTCACAGCATATACGAATCGAGTTCCTACAACAGAAGACATTGAACCAGCCATAAAATCAAATTCAAATGCTGCTGCAACTATTTTCATTCCTTTTAATTTACCTTCCATAACAATTAATGCATCTTTTTCATTTGTATTTTTTTGTGCATCTAATATACGATCTGTATATTTTTTAATATCTTTAAATTTTAATATATCTTTTGGTTCTAATTCGATTCCAATTTCTTTAATTTTTGATTTTGAATCAAGAAAGGAAGTTAGACGTTTTCTCGCTGATATGTACATATGATAATCACATTTATTACAAACTTCCAAATTATTTTCTAATTCATTTTTATATAAAATTTGTTTACAAGATGTACATCTTGTCCAGATTCCTTGTGGAATATTAGAGATGTTGTTTTTTTTAATAATTTTTTTCCTAATTTTTTTTTCAATCCAATTCATTTATTAACCTATTAATATAGAATTATTAGTATATTTGTATTTTTTAAAATAATTTTTTTAAGTATGATTTTAAGTTAAGAAAATATTTTCTATTTTTTCTATTGGAATTTTGTATTCGATTGGATAGTTAATAGAAACTAAATATAAACCTTTAGCTTTTGCGGTTTCTATAGAAAAAAATTTATTTTTAAGTGATAGTATTTTTTTAATCCAATAAATATCCTTTTTCCCTGAACCAATTTGTATTAATGTTCCGACAATATTACGAACCATATGATAAAGAAAAGAATTTGCTATTATATCTATAATAATATAATAACCATGACGGTATATATTAATTTCTTTGACATTTCGAAATGGTGTTTTTGATTGACAGGAATTGGATCTAAATGGTGTAAAATCGTGTTCTCCTATCAAAAATTGTGCAGCAGTGTGCATTTTTTTAAAATCTAATTTAAATTTGTAATGTGTTACATAATTTGATAAAATTGCTGGCCTGCATTGATGATTCAAAATAATATAACGATATTTTCTTGATATTGCACTAAATCTAGCATGAAAAGAAGAATCAACTGTTTTTTGCCAACATATAACTATATCATTAGGTAAAAAACTATTTATACCGTTGATCCAAGTTGATTGCTTATATATTTTTTTTGTTTCAAAATGAACAACTTGTCTAATTGCATGTACGCCTTTGTCTGTTCTTCCAGCACAATAAACTTGAATATGTTCATTTGTAATTTGATGTATTGCAGATTCAATAGTACTTTGTATAGTTTTTAGTTTTTTTTGACGTTGCCAACCATAATAATTACTACCATCATATTCTATACCTAATGCAATTTTATTATAATTATTATTTAGTTTATTTAAACTAAAATTATTATTTTTATTATTCATGAATATTAAATATTTAAAATAAATATAAATTAGTTTTTTTTAATTTTTTTTAAAAAAAACATTTTTATTTAAATTAAAGTTTAGATCTTAATTTAGATAAAAATGTTAGAGAACGGTAAATTTCAATTCGATCTCCTTCAAAAATTATATCATTTAGTTTTACAATTTTTCCGTATATTCCAATTTTATTTTTATTTAATTTTATTTCTTTCCTTATTTTTAAAATTTTTGATTTTATTATAGCTGTTTTTACTGTGCTGTTTTTTGGTAATATAGTTTGAATTATAAATTGTTTTTTTGGTAAAGCATACACTACTTCAATTTTAATCATAAAAAAATAATAATATTACAAAAATTAAAAAAAATTATTTATTAAATTTAATTCTATATTCTACTAAATCTTGAATTGTAATTACTGGCATATTATATTGATTTGCAAACGATAATACTTCAGACATTCGTGCCATTGTTCCATCATCATTTATTAATTCACATAATACTCCATTAGGTTGAAATCCAGCTAAAGTTACTAAATCAATAGCAGCTTCTGTATGTCCTCTTCTTTGAAGTACTCCACCTTCTACTGCTCTTAGTGGAAAAACATGACCTGGTCTTTTTAAATCAGTAGGTTTAACATTATGAGCAATTGCTTTTTTAATTGTAGTTAATCTATCTTTTGAAGAGACTCCAGTAGTCACACCTTCAGCTGCTTCTATTGTAACAGTAAATGCTGTTTGAAAATTACTAGAATTATTTTTAACCATCATAGGTAATTTCAATTTTTTTCTGTGTTTTTCTGTAATACAAAGACAAACGATTCCACTTCCATATCTTATAGTGAAAGTCATTTGTTCTACAGTCATTGTTTCTGCTGCAAAAATCATATCTCCTTCATTTTCACGATTCTTATCATCTAATACCATAATACCTTTCCCATTTTTTAAAGCATTAATAGCATTTTCTATTCTTTCTATTGTACTACCATATAAATTAATTGCTTTATGATTCATAAAGTCCTCTATTTTTCATTATAAATAACATTATTTTTATTATAGAATTTTTTGTTAAAAATGAGAAATTACACTTTTTTTTAAAAAAGTAGTATATATTTTTATATATTATTTTTTTAATATTCATTTATATTTTTTTATTAGGAATAAAATTTTAACATGTTAGCTATTATTCGATTATTAATATTAATAATATTTATTATATTTTTTCTTTTTTTTGGTATAATATACTGTTTATTAAATTTTAAAAATGTTTCTAACGTTATGTATATATCTCGTGTTTTAGGTTTATTATCTTATTTATTTGGAATTAAAATTATTAAAATAATTCCTAAAGAAATAAAAGATTATGGACCTAGTATTTATATTAGCAATCATCAAAATAATTATGATTTAATCACATTACCAAATGTAATACAAAAAAAAACTGTGACTATAGGAAAAAAAAATTTGTTATATATTCCATTTTTTGGAATTCTTTATTGGTTATCTGGAAATATATTTATTGATAGAAAAAATCATAGAAGATCGTATAATACAATTATATATATTTTAAATAAAATTAAGAAAAAAAATATATCTGTTTTATTTTTTCCTGAGGGTACTCGGAATAAAGGAAAAAATTTGAAGCCTTTCAAATCAGGCGCTTTTTATCTTTCTATTATTGGAAAAATTCCTATTGTTCCTATATGTGTATCAAAAACTCAAAATCGTATAAAGTGGAATCGTTGGGATAATGGAATAGTTATTATAAAAATATTACCTAAAATTAATGTTAATTTAGATAAAAAAAATAGTAAAAATATTAGTTACTTATCTAATTATTGTTTTAATAAGATGAAATCTACTATTAATAAACTAGATAAAAAGGTTACATATATAGAAAATAAAAAAAATAAATTTTAAAGTAAAGAAATAACAATAAATGAATCAGATGAATATTAGTTTAATTGCTGCGATGTCTTTAAATAGAGTTATTGGTTTAAATAATAAAATTCCTTGGTATTTACCTAATGATTTATTTTGGTTTAAAAAAAATACTTTAAACAAAATCATTGTGATGGGTCGTGTAACTTATGAGTCTATAGGACATCCTTTAAATAATCGAATTAATATTATATTAAGTAAAAGAATATTAAAAAAAAATATAATGAAAAACACAATTTTAGTTAATTCATTAGATTCTGTACTAAAAATAGCAAAGAATACTAATGAAGAAATCATGGTTATTGGTGGGAGCAAAATGTATGAATTATTTTTTCCTTATGCAAGGCGTTTATATTTAACATATGTTAAATTAAATATTTGTGGGGATAGATATTTTCCATTTTTTTTTTTAGAAAAATGGAAAACTATTTTTTTTAAGTATTATAAATTAGATAAAAAAAATATCTATGATCATTATTTTAAAATAATGGAACGAATTTAATAAGAAATTATTTTTTTTTATGTATATAGGATGGTTGATAGAAGAATTTTTTATCGCTCCATCTTAGTAATGTTAAATAATTTCCCCAACAACATCCAGTATCTAATGCATAAATTTTTTTAGGAACTTTTTTCCTATTTAAGTCAGACCAATGCCCAAATATAACAGAATATTCTTTTGGTATATTCATTTTAAAATTAAACCATGGTTTTAAAAGTGTTTCTTTGTTTTTAGGTATTTTTTTATAATTTATGTATAATTTATCGTTATTGTTTATAAAACAATATCTCATTTTTGTTAATGCATTTATCGTAAATTGTATTCGTTTTAAAAAAAATAATTTTGATGTTCTAAAGTCTATAGTAGAATTGATTTTATCAAATAAATTTATATATTTTTGATATTGTTTGTTTCTAATAATTTTTTCTGCTTCTTTTGCATATGTTATTAATAATTTTAGATTCCATTTAGGAGGTATCCCAGCATGTGTCATAATAATTTTATTTTTATGATCAATTTGTAAAATAGGTTTTCTTTTTAACCAATTAATGATTTCATGAATATCAGGTGCTTGTAATATTTCTTTTGTTTTTTTATTGAATTGTGAATTATCATTTTTTATATATAATTGAATAAGATTGATATCATGATTTCCTAAAACTATTTTAACATTTTTATCTATTTTTTTTAGATAACGTAGTACTTTTAAAGAATATGGTCCTCGATTTATTAAATCTCCTGTTATCCAAAGAGTATCTTTATTTTTTGAAAAATTCACTTTTTTAAGTAACATTTGGAGTTCATCATAACAACCATGAATATCTCCTATTAAATAAATAGACATAAAATTTTAATTTATTAGTGTTGGAATAGCTAATCTAAATACTGGAATATCTACATAAAAGTTTTTTCCTTTGTTATCAATCATAACATAATGTCCTTCCATTGTTCCTAATGGAGTTTCTATAATAGCTCCACTAGTGTATCTATATTCAGAACCTGCTTTAATTATAGGTTGTTCTCCAATTACACCCTCTCCATGAATTTCAGTTCTTTTTCCATCACTATTTGTTATCAACCAATAACGTTTAATTAATTGTACAGTATTTCGACCAAGATTTCTAATAGAAATTGTATAAGCAAAAACGAATCTTGCTTCTTCTGGAGAAGATTGATGTTCTATGTATATACTTTGTACTTGTATACAAATTTTAGGTTTATTTAGCATAATACCCCCAAAAATATTATTTTTTATTAGCATGTTTTAAGTGTAGTAGACATGCCAAATTGCAATAATCTTTTATTGAAAGATTTTCTGCACGAAAATATGAAGAGATTTTTAATTTTTTAAAATCTTTTTTAGAAAAAAAAATATTTAAACTATTAGATATTTTTTTTCTTCGTTGATTAAATGCAGTTTTTATTATTTTTTTAAATAATTGAATGTTATTTACTTGATAAGGATTATTTTTATAAGGAATAAAATGTGTTAATACTGAATCAACTTTAGGTGTTGGTTGAAAAGAAATAGGATTTACTTCTAAAATAGGAAGTATATTAAAAAAATATTGTGTAATAATACTAAGACTTCCATATGTTTTTGAATTTGGAACAGAAATTAAACGATTTACTACTTCTTTTTGTAACATAAATAGCATATCATTAATAATATCGATATGAGAAGATAAATGTAAAATTAAAGATGTAGAAATGTTATAAGGTAAGTTACCTAAGATTCTTATATTTTTATTTTTTTCATTGTAAAATTTTAAAAAATTAACAGTCATTACGTCTTTAGATACAAAAGTAACTTTTTTTCGAATTTTTTCATATTTTTTTTGTAAATATTTTATTAAATGATAATCAAATTCGATTGCATAAATATGATTCATATACCTTAATAATGGTAAGGTTAGTGCTCCTAATCCAGGTCCTATTTCTATTATATTTTGACATTTTTTAGGACGAAAGTATTTGATAATATGATCAATAATGTGTTGATCTATTAAAAAATGTTGTCCTAATTTCTTATTAGTTTTTATTTTTCTCATATTTAATTTAATTTTTAATCATTTTAATTGCTATATTTAAAGCATTAATTATACTTTTTGGATTTGCTTTATTTGTTCCTGCTATATCTAATGCAGTTCCATGATCTACAGAAGTACGAATAAAAGGTAGTCCTAATGTGATATTTACAAGATTATTAAAATTTTTATATTTTAATATTGGTAATCCTTGATCATGATACATAGTTAGTATAACATCTGCATAATCTAAATATTTTTTTTGAAATATAGTATCAGAAGAAAAAGGTCCATAAATTAATAGTCCATTTTTTTTCATTTCTTTTATTACTGGTATTATAACATTAATTTCTTCATCTCCAATGTATCCGTATTCTCCACAATGAGGGTTTAGAGAACAAACATAAATTTTAGGATTATTAATTTTAAAAAGTTTTTTTAATTCTTTGTGAAGGACAAAAATAACATTTTTAAGTTTTTCACGTGTAATAGATTTTGAAACTAATTTTATTGGTATATGTGTTGTAACCATTGCTACTTTAATGTTGTTATTAAACAACATCATAACTACTGTTTTGGAATTTGTTTGATTTGCTAAATATTCAGTATGTCCAGTAAAAAAAAATTTAGATTCATTTATAATTCCTTTATGTATTGGTCCTGTAACTAATGCTGAAAATATATTATTTTTGCATGCATTGCACGCGTATTGAAGTGTTTTAATAACGTATGTACTATTTTTTTTATTTAATACTCCTGGCGTAACAGGAGTATTTAAAGATACTGGTATTATATGTAAAGTTCCAGCTTTTTGATATTTTGTTTGTTGTGATTTTTGAGAATATTTTATTAATTCTAAATTTAGTTTAAGTTTTTTTGATCTTTGAATTAACAAATCATAATCAGCATAAGTAACTAATTTTACAGGCCAATCTTTTTGAACTAATTTAATTAAAATATCTACTCCTATTCCAGATGGTTCTCCTGGGTTAATGACAATAGTATGATTTTTATTTTTCATAGATTATTAGTTATGTAGTAATTTAATATATGAATTTGCATATTGTTGTTCAATCCATATATTTTCTTCTTGCTTGCATTTATTTAAATATAGTAATTGATATATTTTTTCTTTTTGTGCATCGTTTTTTGTAGAATAAATTTTTTTTATTTTTAATAATTGAATAATATGCCAACCCAATTTAGAATGAAATGGTTCACTAATTTCATTTTCTTTTAGTTTTTTTATTTTTTTTTGAAAAGTTTGATCATAATTTTCTAAGTTATTCCAATCTAAAAATCCTCCTTGTAAAGAAGAATGGAAATCATCTGAATATTTTTTTGCAGCTTCTTCAAATTTTAAAATATTGTTTTTAATTTTATCGTGAATGGTTTTAATTTTTTTATATGCATTTTTAATGTCTAAAATTGGATTTTCTTGTATAAAAATATGACGTATTTTAATTTGAGAAATTAAAATTTTATTGTCTTGATTAATATTGTTTATTTTAAAAAAATGGAATCCAAAGTCAGAACGTATTGGACCAATTATATTTCCTATTTGTGTATTGTGTATATCTTCAAAAAATATTTTTGGTATTTTTTTATATTCTACATAACCATCAAGATTGTTACAAAATGTATTTTTACATGTGGAATATTCTTTTTTTAAAGAATTAAAATCTTTTCCGTTTTTTATTTTGTTAACTAATAAAGATATTTTTTTTCCTATTTTTTCTATTTCTTTTTTATTTGCATTTTTTGATAAAGGAATTAATATATGATCAATTTTTAAAATTGGATTTTTATTATTTAATTCTATTTTTTTATACAAAAAATCGATATCTTTCTGAAGAATTGGAATTTTGTAACAAATTTGATTATTTCTTATTTCTTTCATAATAATTTCTTTTTTAATTTGATTTTGATAATAATTCAGATCAACATTATTTAATTCAAGTTTGTTTTTCATTTCTTGTAAAGTTAGATTATTTTTAAATGCAATATGTTTAATAATTTCATCAATTTTTTCTTTGGTTATGATTAAATCAATTTTTTCTCCTATATTAAAAATTATTTTTTCTTTGATTAAGTTATTTAGTGCTACATCGTAAATAATTTTGTTAGAAATATTAATTTTTTCATTTTTTTGATGTTGTTGAATATTTTTAATCAAATTATTTAGGTCACTTTTTAATACAATATTATGATCTACGATAGCAGCAATACCATCAATTTCTTTTTTTATTGCAAAAGTATTTTGTATAGAAGCTATAATAAAAATAATAATTAATTGAAAATTTTTAAATAAGTTTTTTTTTAGTTTACCATTCATAATATATTTTTTTTAAATAGTATTTTTTACAAAAACAATATTTTTTATTGGTTTTTAGTTAAAAAAATATTTTTTTGGATTTTTTAGTTCTATATTAATAGACCATTTATTATCAAATGAATTTTTTCCTAATTGATTATATTTTTTGTTTAATTCTTGTCCTATTTTAATTGACCAACATGGTGTATGATATTTTAACATGATAGATTGATTAGTTATTTTTTTATAACTTGTATTAAAAAAATATGATCCTGCAATATCCCAATTTTTCATAATATTCCAATGAATCGTGCCACCTAGTTGAGAAATATTTTTTTTTTCTAAAAAAATATTATTTTTTATTTTTTGATACAGGTAATTATAATCAACAAAACGATATGTCAACTGTATCGAGTTATTGGGATTTAAATGGTATTTAGTTGAAATATTGCTTACTATAATATTTTGATAACTTTTATCATATTGAAATGTACTATTAATTCCTAGTTGATTTGTTAAATTAAAATTAATAATTCCAGTCCATAATATTCTTTGGTTTTTATCAAAGCATAATTTTGTTTGAGGAGAGTAAAAATCATATTTTTGTCCAAAAGAAAAATTAAATATTTCTGTTAATTTTTTATTATAAATTCTAGTCATAAAACCAGTATTAATTTGATTAACTGGGAGCATTAAATCTAGTCCACTAATTATATTGTAGTAATATATACTTTGATAGTATTCTTCTAGAAAATTATTTTCATTAAAATATGTGCTTCTTTTTTGATACGGTATATAAAGAAATTGCATATACGGTTCTAACGATTGAATAAACTTATTATTTTTAATAAATAAGTTGTTTTTAATAGTTAATTTTACATCTGTTTTAAAAATAGGAAACATATTTTTTTTATTGAAAATTTGTTTTTTTATTGTTTTTATAGAAGGTTTTTTATTGTAATTTGTACTAATTATTTTTATAGAATTATTAATATTAATCCAAGGTTTAAATATTTTAAAATTAATTTCTGGATCAATATTGAATCTAGTTATTTTTGAGTCATTATTGGTAGTGTTTTTAATTTGAGAAGCTTCTGCATGAATTTTAATATAAAAAGGTTGAATATTATATTGATGATAATCAATATTAAAATGAGGGTATATGCTATAATTATCAGATAGTTTATAGTAATTTTCAATTTTTTTACTTCCTAAAGATATATTCCAATTTGAATTTGTGTAACTTAAATTAAATTTTTGTTTTAAATCTTTTTGATCATGATGGTATTTTTTTGTGTAAAAATCATCAAAATATTGAAAATCACTAACTTTAGAATATTCAGTATTTAGTTTTATTGTTTTATTTATAATACCTGAGTGATTCCAAGAAAAAAACCATCGATCATCAAGATTATCATTTTTTATTTTTTTGAAGATATTGTTTTCCTTTTTTATTATTTTTCCATTTTTTATAGGTAGCCAGTCAAAAATTACAGTTCCTTTACCTAACTTAGTTAAATAATTCAGTTTGTTATTTAATTTTAATCCATTAGATAAACTTAATTGAGGGATAATTGAAGCATTGTAATTGGAATCAATATTCCAATAGAAAGGAATAGAGAAGTTTATTCCTGAATAGTGTGTATAATCACTTTTTAAAAATAGAAATCCAGAACGACGTTTATTAAAAATTGGGAACTTTAGATATGGAATATAAAGTATTGGTGTGTTTTTAATGTAAAATTTAGCATTAAATATATCAGCAGTTTTATTATTATGATTAAAAGTTATTTTCGATCCAGAAATTTTCCAATCATTACGATTATTTGGACAACTACTAAATGTTGCATGGTTTAAATAAATATAATTTTTGTTGATTTCTATTTTTTTTGCTTGACCATGTCCAATTTTGTTGTTCATTTGATAATGACTATTTTTTATGTTTATGACATTATCGTTAAGATTAATAAGAGCATTATTTCCTTTTAGTAATATTTTTTTATTACTAAAAGTAACATTATTTTTTGCAATAATAATTTTCTTTTTTTTTTCATTAATTTTTTTTTCCATTATAAGAATATCATCTGAAGAAATCTTCATATCCTTTTTTTGTATTTTTACGTTTTTTTTATATCTAATATAATTTGGATATTTAGATTCTATTTCTTTTGCGGTAATATATATAGGTATTGAATTTTTGTTTTTTTTTTGATTTGGTGATAAATTTAAATTATTTTTACTAGAGGAAAATATTTGTTTACTTAAAATAGTTATTAAAAATCCAATAACGAATAGTATAATATTTTTATTTTTTTTTTTCATGTCTTATTTTTTGTGTACTTTTTTGCATTTTTATAAGATAATTATTGAATAATTATTTCTATTTTTTGAATAGAAAAATTCTTTTTAAGAAAAAATAACTTTTGATTATAATACTTTTTTGTGAAAAAAAGTAATTTATTTTAACTATTTTGGTTATTTAATTTTTTTATAAGACGTTTTTTATTATATTGCATTTGCTATATTGTCTGATAAATGTTATTATTAAATTAATAGCGTTTTTTTAATAAAAATAAATACAAAAAAATTTAATTTAAATTTTTTTGTATTTATTTTTATTAAAAAATTGCCTTGATAACGCTATAATTCTTATTTATTTTAATTTTTTTGAGATAGGTTAATATTTAATTGTTTATTTTTGTATTTATTTTGAATAAATACAAAAATAAAACTTATAGTGGAATTCGTTTTTTTCAGATTTTTTTTATTTATTTGGTCTAGTTATTTGAATTAGAGTAATTGTAATTATATAAAAATAATTATTTTCGAATTAATTGCAGTTTTTTATATAATCTTAATTTTTTTTGATGTTTGTTTTTCCATTTTAGAGAGGTAAAATTTTTTTATGGTAACAATTAATCAATTAATTCGAAAGCCACGTTCTTCGAAAATTACTAAAAGTAATGTTCCTGCTTTGAATTCTTGTCCTCAAAAACGTGGAGTATGTATTAGAGTTTATACTACAACACCAAAAAAACCAAATTCAGCAATGAGAAAAGTATGTCGTGTGAGATTGACAAATAGTTTAGAAGTAACTTCTTATATTGGTGGTGAAGGACATAACTTACAAGAACATTCGGTAGTATTAATTCGTGGAGGACGTGTTAAAGATCTACCTGGAGTTCGTTATCATACAATTCGTGGAACATTGGATTGTGCTGGTGTACAAAAAAGAAAACAAGGTCGATCTAAATATGGATCAAAAAAATCAAGTTCTTCATAATTATTTACGTAACGATTTTAAATATTTTGAAAAAATTTTTTTTTAAGTGAATTTTTACGGAGAAAGAACATGTCTCGTCGTCGTATAATCAGTAGACGAAAAATATCACCTGATCCTAAATTTGGATCAGAATTGTTAGCTAAATTTATCAATATAATCATGGTAAAAGGAAAAAAATCTTTAGCTGAATATATTGTATATTCATCTTTAGATATTTTAGAAAAACGTTTTCACAAAGATCATATAGAAACTTTTAAAATTGCTTTAGATCATGTTTCTCCAATAGTAGAGGTAAAAACTCGTCGTGTTGGAGGTTCAACATATCAAGTTCCAGTAGAAGTAAGACCTGTTCGTAGACATACATTAGCCATGAGATGGATTGTAGAATCAGCAAGGAAAAGATCTGATAAAACTATGATTTTGCGTTTATCCAATGAGTTATCTGATGCTATAGAAAATAAAGGTAATGCTATAAAAAAAAGAGAAGATGTGCATAAAATGGCTGAAGCAAATAAAGCTTTTGCACATTATCGTTGGTAATTTTTTTTATTATGAATTTTTATTAATATGAACAATATTTTTTACTGAATTTAAAATTGTATAATTATTTCAAGACATAAGTTTATCCTTAAGAGGAAAGAATGGTACGAAAAACTCCTATTACGCAATATCGTAATATTGGCATTAGTGCACACATAGATGCTGGAAAAACTACAACTACAGAACGTATTTTATTTTATACTGGTGTAAGCCACAAAATTGGTGAAGTACATGATGGAGCAGCAACAATGGATTGGATGGAACAAGAGCAAGAACGTGGTATAACAATTACTTCTGCTGCTACTACTGCTTTTTGGTCAGGTATTAAAGATCAATTTTCTAAGCATCGTATCAATATAATTGATACACCTGGACACGTTGATTTTACAATTGAAGTAGAACGTTCTATGCGTATTCTTGATGGTGTTGTTATGGTTTATTGTGCAGTTGGTGGAGTACAACCACAATCTGAAACAGTTTGGCGTCAAGCTAATAAATATCAAGTTCCTCGCATTGCATTTATTAATAAAATGGATCGTACAGGTGCTGATTTTTTTCGTGTTATTAGAGAGATTAATAAAAAGTTATCTATAGTTGTTGTACCTATTCAATTACCTATTGGTGTAGAAGAGTCGTTTATTGGTGTAGTTGATTTAATTAAATTAAAGGCTATTTATTGGGATGAAAAAAATCAAGGATTAGATTTTTCTTTTCAGAATGTTCCAATTAGTATGAAAAATGAAGTTAAAAAATGGCATACAAAAATTATTGAAGCTGCAGCAGAATCTTCTGATATTTTAATGGAAAAATATTTTAATGGAATAAATTTTTCTGAAAATGAAATAAAAGAAGGTTTAAGAAAACGTGTACTAAAAAATGAAATTATTTTAGTAACTTGCGGATCAGCTTTTAAAAATAAAGGAATTCAGACATTATTAGATGCAATAATTGAATATTTGCCATCTCCTGTTGATGTACCTTTAACTAAAGGTAATAAAGATTTTTTAGAAATTAATAATAGTAAATATTTAGATAAATATACTGCAAGTGATACTTCTTCTTTTTCAGCATTAGTTTTTAAAATCTCTAGTGATCCGTTTGTAGGTAATTTAACTTTTTTTCGTGTATATTCTGGTTTAGTTACTTCTGGTGATATCGTTTTAAATTCTACAAAAGGAAATAAAGAACGATTTGGACGTATAGTTCAAATGCATGCAAATAAAAGAGAAGAAATTAAAGAGGTTTATTCTGGTGATATTGCTGCTGCTATTGGTTTAAGAGATGTAATAACTGGTGATACATTATGTGATCCTAAATATCCAATTATTTTAGAAAAAATGGATTTTCCAAAACCGGTCATTTCAGTTGCAATTGAACCAAAAACTAAATTTGATCAAGAAAAAATGGGATTTGCATTAGGGAAATTAGCACAGGAAGATCCTTCTTTTCGTGTTTCAATTAATTCAGAAACTGGAGAAACTATTATAGCTGGTATGGGTGAATTGCATCTTGAAATTTTGATTGATCGTTTACGCCGTGAATATAAAGTAGATGCAAATATTGGTAAACCTCAAGTAGCGTATCGTGAGACGATTAGGAAAAGTATTAATCAAGAAGGAAAATTTATTCGTCAATCTGGTGGAAGGGGACAATTTGGACACGTTTGGATACGAATAGAACCTTTAGAATCTGGACATAAAACTGGTTATGAATTTCATAATAAAATTGTTGGTGGTGTAATACCTAAAGAGTATATACCTGCAATAAATAAAGGTATTCAAGAACAAATTAAAAATGGTGTATTAGCAGGATATCCTATAATTGATATTAAAGTTACATTATATGATGGATCTTATCATGAAGTTGATTCATCAGAAATAGCATTTAAAATCGCAGCTTCTTTAGCTTTTAAAGAAGCTTTCTTAAAAGCTAATCCAATTTTATTAGAACCTATTATGAATGTTGAAGTTGAAACTCCGGAAGATTATATGGGTGATGTAATGGGTGATTTAAATCGTAGAAGAGGGGTTATTGAAGGTATGGAAGATCACGTTTCTGGAAAAGTTATTCGATCTCAAGTACCTTTATCTGAGATGTTTGGTTATGCAACTGATTTACGTTCTAAAACGCAAGGCAGAGCTTCTTATACAATGGAATTTTTAAAATATCAAGAAATACCAAATAATATTTCAAAAGATATTATTGGAATTAAAAATAATAAATTATAAAAAAATTTTGTTATATTTTTTTTATAATGTTATTATTTATCTTAAGGTATTGAATTAAAATTTAATACTTAATAAAAATTATTAAATATTAATGTTTTTTATATTTTTAGTTACTAAAATAGTATAATAGGTTCATTTTATGAAGTTAAAATTTGATCTTCAAAAAAAAGAAAAAGTGTTCAATTGTATAAAATGGATGGTAAGTTTAATATTTTTATTTATCTCTATTTCAAGTAATTATTTTTTAAAACATAGTTCTCCTGTAATTCGTTTTTCTATTGTTATTATTTGTTTGATTTTTTGTTTTTTTGTTGTATTCCAAACAACAAAAGGAAAATTATTTTTAGATTTTTTTAAAGAATCAAAAATAGAAATGTATAAAGTTATTTGGCCAAGTTACAAAGAAACATTACAAACAACTTTCATAGTTTCATTTGTAACAATTTTTGTATCATTAATTTTGTGGGGATTAGATAGTATTTTAATTTATTTAATATCATTAATAGCATTTTTTTAAATATAAAATATTAGGTTAGGTGTTAATTAATGTTAGAATTAGAAAAAAAATGGTATGTTATTCAAACTTTTTCAGGGTTTGAATTTCGTGTTTCACAAAATTTAAAAGAACGTATGAAATTATATAATTTAGATAGATTTTTTGGAGAGATTTTTATACCTACTGAAGAAGTTATAGAAATGAGAGCTGGTCAACGTAGAAAAAGTGAACAAAGATTTTTTCCAGGATATGTTTTAATTCAAATGGTTATGAATGAAAAAACTTGGCATTTAGTACGTAGTATACCAAGAATTATGGGATTTGTCGGAGGCACTTCTGATAAACCTTCTCCTATCAATGAAAAAGAAGTAAATTTAATCATAAATCGTTTAAAAAAATCTGGTAATAAACCAAGACCAAAAATATTATTTGAACCAGGTGAAGTTTTACGTGTTATTAATGGACCATTTTCAGATTTTAGTGGTGTAGTTGAAGAAGTTGACTATGAAAAAAGCAGATTAAAATTATCAGTATCTATTTTTGCACGTGCTACTCCAGTAGATTTAGATTTTAGTCAAGTTGAAAAAGTATAAAACAAAAAATTTAAAAAAATTGTCATGTTTATTGTAAATTTTCAAGGAAATATTGTATGGCAAAAAAAATAGATAGTTATATTAAACTACAAGTTGGAGCAGGAATGGCTAATCCAAGTCCTCCTATTGGTCCAGCATTAGGTCAAAAAGGTGTGAAGATTATAGAATTTTGTAAAGAATTTAATTCTAGAACAGAAAAATTTGAAAAAGGATTACCTATTCCAGTTATAATTACTGTTTATTCAGATCGTTCTTTTACTTTTATATTAAAAAGTACACCTGCATCTTTTTTGATAAAAAAAGCAGCTGGTATTAAATTAGGATCAAAAAAACCATCTCATTCTATTGTAGGTACTATAACAAAAAAACAAATTTACGAAATTGCTAAAATTAAATCTTCTGATATGACTGGTTCCAATATTGAAGCAATGATACGTTCAATTAGTGGTACAATGCGCTCTATTGGAATAGTTTGTAAGGATTAATTTGATGATTAAACTTACTAGAAGAATGCGTTATCTTCATAATAAAAAAATAAAGCATTCTAAATCTAATTTATATAAAATTGATGAAGCAATAAAGTTATTGAAAGATTCTACAACTGTTAAATTTGTAGAAAGTCTTGACATTGCAATCAATCTATCTATTGACCCTAAAAAATCTGATCAAAATATAAAAGGAACTACTATTTTAAAGTATGGAACTGGTCGATTAGTAAAAATTGCTGTTTTTGCTAGTGGTCAAGATGCAGAAGATGCAAAAAAAAATGGAGCAGATTTTATAGGAATGGAAGATTTAGTTAACAAAATTAAAATGAACCAAATAAAATTTGATCTTGTTATAGCTACATCAAATTCTATGAAAATAGTAAGATCATTATCTTCAATTTTAGGACCAAAGGGTTTAATGCCCAATGTTAAATTAGGAACTATAACTAATAATGTAGCAAAATCGGTATATAATGCTAAAAATGGACAAATATTTTATCGTAATGATAAAAATGCTGTAATACATACAAGTATAGGAAAGATTGATTTTGATATCTATAAATTAAAAGAAAATTTTTTGAATTTGCTTCATGATGTAAAAAAGAGAAAACCTGTTTCAGTAAAAAATGTTTTTATAAAGAAAATTTATCTTTCTACAACGATGGGATATGGAGTTAATATTGATCCTATAGAATTTTAATATAAAATAAAGTAATATACATATATCAATAATTTTTATTTTTTATAAATTTAGATAATTTTAAATCGAAGAAGATATTAAGTATTTATTAGTTGTTACTATAACTAATTATTTTTAATAAAAAATAAGTTTGAATACAAGTAAAATTATGTTTTATAAAATTTTTTTTTATTAATTTTTATAAAATTAAATTTAATTAATTTGAGCTGGGTAATTTAATGATTTTAAAATATAAAAAAAAAACAGCTATTCTTTCTGAAATTCGTCATATTATTGAAAATTCATTATCAGTTGTAATTGCAAATTTTAAAAAAATAAATGTAAATAATATGACAAAACTTCGAAGAGATGCTCGTGTGAATAATATTGATATCCGTGTTGTTCGTAATACAATTACATCTATAGCATTTCAAAATACTCAATATGAATGTTTAAAGAAATTTCTTATTGGTCCAATATTAATTGCTTTTTCTAAAAAAAATCCTGGTTCAGCGGCACGATTATTAAAAAATTTTGAAAAAGAAAATTTAGATTTCAAAGTTTTAGCAGGTGTATTTCAGAATCAATTTTTTTCTCAAAAAAATCTTGATGAACTTGCATATTTACCAACTCACGAGGAAGCAATAGCAAAATTTTTAAATTTGATAAAAGAAATTTCTTTTTTAAGATTATATCGTACACTTCGACTTATTCAGAATAAAAAAAAACAATTTTTTTAATTTTTTTTTTTACATTTTATAAAATGTTTTATTATTAATTATTTAATTCTATTAAATAATAGGAATGATCATTATGCCTTTAACAAAAGAAGAAATCATTAATGCAGTTTCAAAGATGTCTATTATGGACATTACGGAACTGATTAAATTAATGGAAGAAAAGTTTGGGATTAGTAGTGCATCTCATAATTTAGAAACGACTAATGTTGAAAAAGTAGAAAAAAAAGAAGAAAAAACAGAATTTAATATCATATTATCTAATATGGGTAGTAACAAAATTTCTACTATCAAAGCTATTCGTACTATTACTGGTTTAGGATTAAAAGAAGCAAAAGATATGGTTGAATCTGCTCCAGTTACAATTAAAGAATCTGTTAACAAAGAAGAATCTGAAAAAATAAAAAAAATAATAGAAGAAGCAGGCGCTTCTGTTGAACTTCAATAAAGTTATTTTATAGCAGCCCATAAAAGGGCTGACGGCTGGTGGTTACTAATCACCAGCCGTTTTTGCTCTGAATATTTAGAGTAATATACAAAAATTATAGTATTTTTAATACTATCTTGAATTTCTTTAAGAGAAATTGATTTGATTGTCATTCATTTATTAATTTTATGAATTCAAAAAATATAAATTAATATCTTAATAACTATTGAGAAAATTTGTTTTTTTACTCTAAAAATCGAGACATTGAAATACTAATAAATGAATTGAGGGGTTTTATGAATTACTCTTATACTGAAAAAAAACGAATTCGTAAAGATTTTGGTAAACGTCCACAGGTTTTAAATGTTCCTTATCTTTTATCTATTCAAATAGATTCATTTCAAAAATTTATCAAACGTGATCTGACTGGTAAACATGGACTAGAATCTGCTTTTAATTCTATTTTTCCTATTTTAAGTTACAATGGGAATGCAGAATTACAATATATTAGTTATAGATTAGATGATTCTATATTTGATGTTAAAGAATGTCAAGTTCGTGGAATGACATATTCTGCTCCTTTACGTGTTAAATTAAGGCTAATAATTTATGATCGTGAATCTTTTGATAGTAAAGTAAAAAATATTAAAGAACAGGAAGTTTATATGGGAGAAATACCATTAATGACAAATAATGGTACATTTATTATTAACGGTATTGAACGTGTTGTAGTATCTCAATTACATCGTAGTCCTGGAGTATTTTTTGATAGTGATAAAGGGAAAACTCATTCTTCTGGAAAAGTTTTATATAATGCGAGAATTATACCTTATCGTGGATCATGGTTAGATTTTGAATTTGATCCAAAAGATAATCTTTTTGTTCGTATTGATAGGCGTCGAAAATTACCAGCAACTATTATTTTAAGAGCAATGAATTACAGTGTAGAGGAGATATTAAATATTTTTTTCAAAAAAATAGTAATTAACATTGTTAATGAAAAATTTTTTATGGTTTTAATACCTGAAAGATTACGTGGAGAATCAGCATCTTTTGATTTTATTATAGATGGACAAGTTTACATTCAAAAAGGAAGAAGAATTACTTCACGTCATATTGAACAATTAAAAAAAGATAAAATTGACTGCATTGAAGTTCCTTGTGAGTATATTATTGGAAAGGTAATATCAAAAGATTTTTTTGAGATAAATACAGGTAATTTGATTTGTTCAGCAAATACTAAAGTTTCTTTAGAAAATATTTTAAGTTTAAAAAAAAATGGTTATAAAAAATTAGAATTTTTGTTTATTAATGATTTAGATCATGGTGGTTATATTTCTGATACGTTACGTATTGATACATCTTATGACAAATTAAGTGCTTTAATGGAAATTTATCGTATGATGCGTCCTGGTGAGCCTCCTACTCGTGAAGCTGCAGAAAATTTATTTGAAAATTTATTTTTTTCTGAAGATAAATACGATCTTTCTGTTGTTGGAAGGATGAAATTTAATCGGTCTTTAGATAGAAGAACTAATTTAGGTTCCAGTATTTTAAGTAATTCAGATATTATAGATGTAATAAAGAAATTAATAGATATTAGAAATGGAAAAGGAGAAGTAGATGATATTGATCATTTAGGAAATCGTCGTGTTCGTTCAGTTGGAGAAATGGCTGAAAATCAATTTAGAATAGGCTTAATACGTGTGGATAGAGCTGTAAAAGAAAGATTATCATTGGGTGATTTAGACACTTTAATGCCTCAAGATATGATTAATCCTAAATTAATTTCTGCTACAGTAAAAGAATTTTTTGGTTCTAGTCAATTATCTCAATTTATGGATCAAAATAATCCATTATCTGAAATTACACATAAAAGACGTATTTCTGCGTTAGGTCCTGGAGGATTGACACGTGAAAGAGCAGGATTTGAAGTGCGCGATGTGCATCCAACACATTATGGTCGTGTTTGTCCTATTGAAACTCCTGAAGGTCCTAACATAGGATTAATTAATTCATTATCTGTATATGCACAAACTAATGAATATGGGTTTTTAGAAACTCCCTATCGTGTTGTAAAAAATGGGATTGTTACTAACAATATTCATTATCTTTCAGCAATTGAAGAAGGAAATTTTATTATTGCTCAAGCTAATACAGTTTTAGATAATCAGGGGTGTTTTGTTGAAGAATTAATTACTTGTCGTCATAAAGGAGAATCTAGTTTATTTAATCGTAATCAAATTAATTATATGGATGTTTCTACTCAACAAATTGTTTCAGTTGGTGCGTCTTTGATTCCCTTTTTAGAGCATGATGATGCAAATCGTGCATTGATGGGTGCAAATATGCAACGTCAAGCAATTCCTACGTTGCGTTCTGAAAAACCATTAATTGGTACAGGAATGGAACGTTCTGTTGCAGTAGATTCTGGTGTTACTGTAGTTGCAAAACGTGGTGGAATTATTCAATATGTTGATGCTTCTCGAATTGTTGTCAAAGTCAATGAAAATGAAATAGATTCTGGAAAATCAAGTATTGATATTTATAATTTAGTTAAATATACAAGGTCTAATCAAAATACTTGTATTAATCAAATGCCTTGTATTGTATTAAATGAAAAAATAGAACGTGGTGATGTACTAGCAGATGGTCCATCTACAGATTTAGGAGAATTAGCACTTGGTCAAAATATGCGAGTCGCATTTATGCCTTGGAATGGTTATAATTTTGAAGATTCAATCTTAATTTCAGAAAAAGTAGTTCAAGAAGATAGATTTACTACTATTCATATTCAGGAATTAGCTTGTATATCACGTGATACTAAATTAGGTGCTGAAGAAATTACATCCGATATTCCTAATGTAGGAGAAAATGCATTATCTAAATTAGATGAATCTGGTATAGTATATATTGGTGCTGAAGTAACTGGTGGAGATATATTAGTTGGAAAAGTTACTCCAAAAGGAGAAACACAATTAACTCCAGAAGAAAAATTGTTAAGAGCTATTTTTGGTGAAAAAGCATCAGATGTTAAAGATTCTTCACTACGTGTTCCTAATGGGGTATCTGGTACCATAATAGATGTGCAAATTTTTACTCGTGATGGGATCAAAAAAGATAAGAGAGCATTAGAAATAGAAGAAATGCAACTTAAAAATATTGAAAAAGATTTATCTGAAGAATTTCGAATATTTGAAGACGGATTATTTATGCAAATTCGTACATTGTTGATTAATGATGGTATTTCTTTAATGAAGTTAAGAAAATTATCTTATGAAAAATGGTTAAAAATACCGTTAAATCATCAAAGTAATCAAAAATTATTGGATAAATTAATTAATCAATATAATGCATTAAAAATGAAATTTAAAAAAAAACTTAAAATCAAACAAGCTAAAATTACTCAGGGTGATGATTTAGCTCCAGGTATATTAAAGATTGTCAAAGTTTATTTAGCTGTAAAACGTCAAATTCAGCCTGGTGATAAAATGGCAGGTCGTCATGGTAATAAGGGAGTAGTTTCAAAAATTAATCCTATTGAAGATATGCCATATGATCAAAATGGAAATCCAGTTGATATTGTATTAAATCCATTAGGTGTTCCTTCAAGAATGAATATTGGACAAATTTTGGAAACTCATTTAGGAATGGCTGCCAAAGGTATTGGTGATAAAATTAATTTGATGTTAAAAAAAAATGAAAATATTCAAAAAATAAAAAAATTTTTAAATAAAGCATATAATTTAGGAGAATCTCCTCGTCAAAAAATAGATTTTGATACTTTTACTGACAAAGAAATTATTAATTTAGCTAAAAATATTAGAAAAGGTATTCCTATTGCTACTCCAGTTTTTGATGGTGCGAATGAAAAGGAAATTAAAGAATTATTGTTATTAGCAGATTTACCAATTTCTGGACAAATTACTTTATATGATGGTCGTACAGGAGAAAAATTTGAACGTCCTGTAACAGTAGGATATATGTATATGTTAAAACTAAATCATCTTGTAGATGATAAAATGCATGCAAGATCTACTGGTTCATATAGTTTAGTAACACAACAACCATTAGGAGGTAAAGCCCAATTTGGAGGACAAAGATTTGGTGAAATGGAAGTTTGGGCATTAGAAGCTTATGGTGCCGCATATACTTTACAAGAAATGTTAACTGTAAAATCTGATGATGTTAGTGGAAGAACTAAAATGTATAAAAACATTGTAGATTGCAATCATCAAATGATTCCAGGTATGCCTGAATCTTTTAATGTTTTATTAAAAGAAATTCGTTCATTAGCAATTAATATTGAACTTGAAGATGAATAAAAGAATTTTATCTTTTTATTTATAAATAAAAAGATTTTTCTTTATCGGGAGTTTTTTTTGTGAGAGATTTATTAAAATTTTTAAAAGTACAAACAAGGAACGAAGAATTTAATGCAATTAAAATTGCTTTAGCTTCTCCTGATATGATTAGATCATGGTCTTTTGGAGAAGTAAAAAAGCCTGAAACAATCAATTATAGAACGTTTAAACCAGAGCGAGATGGTCTTTTTTGTGCTCGTATTTTTGGTCCTATAAAAGATTATGAATGTTTGTGTGGTAAATATAAACGTTTGAAACACAGGGGTGTTATTTGTGAAAAATGTGGCGTCGAAGTAACACAAACAAAAGTTAGAAGAGATAGAATGGGTCATATTGAATTAGCATCTCCGGTAGCTCATATTTGGTTTCTAAAATCTCTACCTTCTCGCATTGGATTATTACTAGATATGCCTTTAAGAGATATTGAACGTGTATTATATTTTGAATCTTATGTTGTGATCGAAGAAGGATTAACAACATTACAATGTAGACAAGTTTTAACCGAAGAGCAATATCTTGATGCTTTAGAAGAATTTGGAGATGATTTTGATGCTAAAATGGGTGCAGAAGCTATTCAAAATTTGTTAAAAAAAATAAATTTAATCAAGGAATGTGAGAAATTACATGGAGAATTAAATGTTATTCATTCTGAAACTAAAAGAAAAAAAATAACTAAACGTATAAAATTATTAGAGGCATTTATTCAGTCTACTAATAAACCAGAATGGATGATTTTAAATGTTTTACCTGTGTTACCTCCAGATTTGCGTCCTCTTGTTCCTTTAGACGGTGGTCGTTTCGCAACTTCTGATTTAAATGATTTATATCGAAGAGTAATAAATAGAAATAATAGATTAAAAAGATTATTAGATTTATCAGCTCCAGAAATTATATTACGTAATGAAAAAAGAATGTTACAAGAAGCTGTAGATGCATTATTGGATAATGGTCGTCGTGGAAGAGCAATTACAGGTTCTAACAAACGTCCTTTGAAATCTTTAGCAGATATGATTAAAGGAAAACAGGGAAGATTTCGTCAAAATTTACTTGGAAAACGTGTTGATTATTCTGGAAGATCTGTTATTACTGTTGGTTCTTATTTAAGATTACACCAATGTGGTTTACCTAAAAGAATGGCTTTAGAGTTATTTAAGCCTTTTATTTATGGTAAATTGGAATTTAATGGATTAGCGACAACTATTAAAGCAGCGAAAAAAATGGTTGAACGTGAAGAACCTGTTGTTTGGGATATTTTAGATGAAGTGATCAAAGAACATCCAGTGATGTTAAATCGTGCACCTACTTTACATCGTCTTGGCATACAAGCTTTTGAACCTTTACTAATTGAAGGGAAAGCAATTCAATTACACCCTTTAGTTTGTGCAGCTTATAATGCTGATTTTGATGGAGATCAAATGGCAGTGCATGTACCTCTAACATTAGAGGCACAATTAGAAGCTAGAGCTTTAATGATGTCTACTAATAATATTTTATCTCCAGCAAGTGGAGAACCAATCATAGTTCCATCTCAAGATGTAGTATTAGGGTTATATTATATGACTAGAGATGCAATTAATGTTATTGGTGAAGGTATGATATTATCTGGACCAAAAGAAGCAGAACATGTTTATCATTCTAATTTTGCTTCTTTACATGCTCGTGTAAAAGTTCGAATTAAAGAAGAATTTTTTGATGAAAACGGTAAAAAAAATATTTGTTCAAAACTAATTGATACGACTATTGGTCGTGCTATTTTATGGATGATTGTTCCAAAAGGATTACCATATTCATTAATTAATCAACCATTAGGTAAAAAAGCTATTTCTAAGATGTTAAATACTTGTTATCGTGTGTTAGGATTAAAATCTACTGTGAATTTTGCTGATCAAATAATGTATACTGGTTTTAATTTTGCTACACGTTCTGGTGCATCTGTTGGTATTGATGATATGGTGATACCTAAGAAAAAATCAGATATTATTGCTGAAGCAGAGATTGAAGTTGCAGATATTCAAGATCAGTTTCAATCTGGATTAGTTACAGCTGGTGAACGATATAATAAAGTCATTGATATTTGGGCTGCTGCAAATGAACGTGTTGCTAATGCAATGATGAAAAACTTATCTACAGAAATAGTATATACTAATCATGGGAAAGTAAAAAAACAAATTTCATTTAATAATATATTTATGATGGCTGATTCAGGTGCTCGTGGTTCTGCAGCTCAAATTCGTCAATTAGCTGGAATGCGTGGATTAATGGCAAAACCTGATGGATCAATTATAGAAACTCCAATTACAGCAAATTTTAGAGAAGGTTTAAATGTATTGCAATTTTTTATTTCTACTCATGGTGCTAGAAAAGGTTTAGCAGATACAGCTTTAAAAACAGCTAACTCTGGTTATTTAACTCGTAGATTAGTAGATGTTGCTCAAGATTTAGTTATTACACAAGATGATTGTGGGACATATGATGGAATATTAATTACTCCAGTGATTGAAGGTGCTGATGTAAAAGAGCCATTAAGAGAACGTGTGTTGGGTCGAGTTTCTGCAGAAGATGTTTTTATTCCTGGAACAAAAGATATTTTAATATCGCGTAATACATTAATTAATGAAAAATATTGTGATCAATTAGAATTTTATTCAGTAGACAGTATAAAAGTTAGATCTGTAGTAAGTTGTGAAACTTATTTTGGAGTTTGCGCAAAATGTTATGGAAGAGATTTAGCAAGAGGTCATTTAATTAATAAAGGAGAAGCAATTGGAGTAATTGCAGCTCAATCTATTGGTGAACCTGGTACACAGCTAACTATGCGTACTTTTCATATTGGAGGAGCTGCATCTCGTGCTGCGGCTGCTTCTTGTATTCAAGTACATAATAAAGGAATAATTAAGCTAGTTAATGCTAAATTTGTAAAAAATTCTCAAGGTTTTCTTGTTATAACATCAAGAAATACTGAACTTACAATTGTTGATGAGTTTAATAGAACGAAAGAGCGTTACAATCTTCCTTATGGAGCATCATTAAGTAAAGGTAATCAAGATACTGTTGTTAGTAATGAAATTGTTGCAAATTGGGATCCACATACTTTGCCGGTAATCAGTGAAGTTGCAGGAATAGTATCATTTTTTGATATGATAGATGGGCAATCTATTATAAGGCAAACTGATGAATTAACAGGATTATCTTCTATTGTTGTTTTAGATACATCTGAAAGAACAACTGTAGCTAAAGATTTACGTCCAGCATTACGTATTATTGATGAAAATGGAGATGATATTTTAATTCCAGGAACAGATATGCCAGCACAATATTTTTTACCTGGAAAAGCTATTATTCAGTTAGAAAATTTATCTGTTATTAATGTTGGAGATATTTTAGCTAGAATACCTCAAGAATCTTCTGGAACAAAGGATATTACTGGTGGATTACCAAGAGTAGCAGATTTATTTGAGGCTAGAAAACCTAAAGAACCTGCTATTCTAGCAGAAATTACTGGAATTGTTTCATTTGGAAAGGAAACTAAAGGAAAGCGTCGTTTGGTTATTACCCCTACTACTGGTGATGAAAGTAGTTATTTTCATGAAGAAATGATTCCTAAATGGCGTCAATTAAATGTATTTGAAGGAGAGAGAGTAGAAAAAGGAGATGTGATTTCTGATGGTCCAGAATCTCCTCACGATATTTTAAGATTGAGAGGAGCACATGCAGTAGCGCGTTATATTACTAATGAAGTACAAGAGGTATATAGACTTCAAGGAGTAAAAATTAATGATAAACATATTGAAGTTATAGTGCGTCAAATGTTAAGAAAAGTAACAATTCTTAATTCAGGTGATTCTACATTTTTAGAAGGAGAGCAAATAGAATATTCTCGTGTAAAATTAGAAAATAAAAAATTAAAAAAAAATGGAAAGGTCCCTGCTACTTTTAATCGTGATTTATTGGGAATTACTAAAGCTTCATTATCTACAGATTCTTTTATTTCAGCTGCGTCGTTTCAAGAAACAACGCGTGTTCTTACTGAAGCTGCAGTTGCTAGTAAAAAAGATGATTTAAGAGGGTTAAAAGAGAATGTAATTGTTGGTCGATTAATTCCTGCAGGTACAGGGTATTCTTATCATCAAGAGCGTATTCACCGTCAAAATTTAATCCCAAATGAAAAAAAAACAAATTCCTCTAATAAAAAATCAGATCAGAAAGCTACTAAAGATTTAACAGAATTATTAAACGCACAATCAAACCATTTAGATTATAAGTAATTTGTTATTAAAAAAATTTATTTAATAGACATCTTAATTTTCATCAATAAGATGTCTATTAAAATAGTTAATATATAAATTTTTTTATTTTACATATTTAAAGGCTATTCGATTATTTAATTGCGTTAATAATGAATAACTACTAATTCCAGTATATTTTTCAATTTTTTCTATAGGAAGTGATGAAGAACCCCATATAATTACTTCTTGTCCTATATAAAAATTATGATTAATTCCTAAATCTACTGTAATCATATTCATAGATATTTTACCAATAATTGGAACTCTTTTACCTCCAATTAATACAGGTGTTCCAAATGGAACACTTTGTGGATATCCGTCTCCATAACCAATAGAAATAATTCCGATATATGTATTTTTTTTACTGATCCATAATCCATGATAACCAACTGATTCTCCATATTTATGTTTTTTTATGGATATTAAAAAAGATTTTAATTTCATCACCGATTTTAATCCAAAATTTTTTCCTATTTTATTTTTAATTGGTGAAATTCCATATGTAATAATTCCTGGACGAATTAAATTTAGATATGATTTTGGATATAATAATATTGATGAAGATGAAGCAATGGATTTTAATCCTGATTTTTTTTTTATAAAATAAAAAAAGTTATTTAATTCTTTTTTAGTTTGTGTACTAGATTTTAAAAAATTATCTGCTTGACTAAAATGGCTAATAATATTTATTGGGTTTTGTACATTGGTACATTGTATTAATTTTTTATAAAAAATTTCTGATTCTTCCATTCTAATTCCTAATCTATGCATGCCTGTATCTATTTTCATCCAAATATTAATTTTTTTTTTTATATCGGTTTTTTTTAGTATATTTAATTGTTCTATATGATGAATTACAGTATGAAAATTATATTTTGTTATAATTTTTAATTCTTTTTCTTTTATAAAACCTGATAAAATTAATATAGGTTTATATATTCCACTTTTTTTTAGTAATATTGCTTCTTTTATTTTTGCAACTCCAAAATAGTCAGTTAAATCTTGAATTATTTTTGATGTTTTTAATAAACCATGTCCATAAGCATTTGATTTAACAATTGTCATTATTTTTTTTTTTGTTTTTTTTTTTATGAATTTTAAATTATGTCTTATAGCACTTTTATTTATTATGGCTATGATGTTTTCCATGAAAAGTACCTTTTTTATTTAAAAATATTGAATAATTAAAGATTGTTTTTGTTATAAATTGGTGGTGCATAATTATCAAATCTTGAATATTGTCCATTAAATGTTAAACGAAAATTTCCTATTGGTCCGTTTCTTTGTTTTCCAATAATTATTTCTGCAATTCCTTTTAAATCAGAGTTAATATTATAAATTTCATCTCTATATATAAATAAAATTAGATCTGCATCTTGTTCAATTGATCCTGATTCACGTAAATCAGAATTCATTGGTTTTTTGTCAGATCTTTGTTCTAAACTACGATTTAATTGAGATAAAGCTATGATTGGAATTTTTAGTTCTTTTGCTAATGATTTAAGAGATCTTGAAATTTCAGCAATTTCTAAAGTTCTGTTATCTGAAATATATGGAGCATGCATTAATTGAAGATAATCTAACATAATTAAACTTAATCCACCATGTTCGCGATATAATTTTCTTGAACGAGATCTAAGTTCTATTGGTGTAAGTTTAGAAGAATCATCAATATAAATATTACGTTTTTTCATTAATAAAGAAACAGTATTAGATATTTTATTCCAGTCTGACTCATGTAATTGTCCTGTTCTAATTTTGCTTTGTTCAACTCTAGATAATGAAGACAACATACGAATTATAATTTGATTAGCAGGCATTTCTAAACTAAATATTAAAACAGGTTTATTACTAATTAGTGCTGCATTTTCACATAAATTCATAGCAAAAGTAGTTTTGCCCATTGATGGTCTTGCAGCAATAATGATTAAATCAGAATTTTGTAATCCAGCAGTTTTTTTATCAAGATCTGGATATCCAGTAGATAATCCTGTTATATTTTTGTAGGGATTTTTATATAAATTTTCAATATTTTTTATTGTTTTATTTAGTAGTTCTTCTATTTTTTTTGGTCCTTGATTTCTATTAATTTTAGATTCTGTGATTTTAAATATTTGTGATTCAGCAAAATCTAGTAATTCATCACTTTTTTTTCCATTTAAATTATAGGCAGCTTCTGATATATTACTTGCTGCTTTAGCAATTTCTCGAATAATAGATCGTTCTCTTACGATTTCGATATAAGCTTCTATATTTGAAGTAGTTGGAATATTTTTTGCTAATTCTGCTAAATAAGAAAATCCTCCAACGCTTTCTAATTTGCCTTGTCTTTCTAATGATTCTGATAAAGTAATTAAATCGATAGGTTTATTTTGTTCAAAAAGATAAGTGATTTCTAAAAATATTAAACGATGTGTTTGAATATAAAAATCAGTATAGATTAATGTATCTAATACATTTTCAATATATTGATTATCTAACATTAAAATGCCTAAAATTGATTGTTCAGATTCAAGAGAATATGATGGAATATTAAAATTCTTTATTTTTTTATTATTTTCAGTTAAATATTTCTGATTTTTTTCCATAATTTTAATTAATTATTTTAATATAAATATTTGTATTGTACATTCTTTTACTAAAATTAAAAAAAATAATATAATTATTTAATTTTTATAAATTCAATGTCTTTTTATAAAAAAAGTATTATAATAATTATTATTTTATAGAATCATTATTAATAATGTTTAAAAAAATAACTAATAGACTAGCAAATTTATTTAGTAATTTACGAGGATATGGTAGATTAACTGAAAAAAATATTCAAGAATCCTTAAGACAAGTACGTGTTTCTTTATTAGAAGCTGATCTTCCATTACCAGTAATAAATTCTTTTGTTGAAATTGTGAAAAAAAAATCACTTGGTCAAGATATTAATAATTCTTTAAATCCTGGTCAAGTATTTATAAAAATTATGTATTGTGAATTATTAAATATCATGAGTTATAGGAATAACAAGATTTTTTTTAAAAAAAAATCATTAAGTATTTTTATAATTATAGGATTAAATGGTTCAGGAAAAACAATTACATCAGTTAAATTAGGTAATTTTTTTCGAAATAGAAATAATAAAAAAGTATTAATTACTTCATTAGATTTATATCGTTCATCTAGTATTAAACAATTAAATGATTTATCTCATTTAGTTAAAATCGATTTTTTTTATCCAAAAAAAATTAAAAAAATCGAAGAAATAGTTCAAGAATCGATAAATTATGCAAATCAAAATTTATATAATTTACTTATTATAGATACTCCTGGATTCATAGATTGTCGTCAAGCAGAAATTTTAAAAAAAATTTATTTTTTAACTAAATCAATTAAACCTATTGAAATTATTTTAGTAGTAGATTCTATGATGGGTCAAGCATCAGGTAATATTGCTAAAAGTATTAATAATGTATTGCCGTGTAGTAGTGTTATTTTAACTAAGATCGATGGAAATTCGAGAGTTGGTGCTGCATTTTCTATTTTTTATTATACTAAAATACCTATTAAATTTTTAGGTACTAGTGAAAAAGTTAATAAAGGATTAGAATTTTTTAATTCTAAAAAAATAGTTTCACGTATTTTTGGAACAGATTATTCTGTTTTTCCTAATCAAGAGACAAGAGATATTATACGATTATCAACTAAATTAGAAAATTACAAAAAAATAACTAAAGATTATACTTTAGATGATTTTTTAAATCAATTAAATATATTTCAAAAAATGGGTGGTATTAAAAAGTTAATAAATAAATATTTTGGTATTTTAGAAATTTCTAATGTAATATTAAATAAGTTAAATGATAAAAAAATCAAGGATATGAAGGCGATTATTTTATCCATGACAATTCAAGAAAGAAAAAATCCTAAAATTAAAAATTTTCGTAAAAAATGTATTGCATATGGATCAGGAACTAGTGTTGCTGATATTAATCAATTAATCATTTTTTTTAAATCTATTAAAAAATTAGTAAAAAAAACATCTCATAGTTCTTTTTATAATATTTTATACAGTATAAAAAATATTATAAAATCCAATAATTTTAATTAAATTTTAAAGGAGAATAAATAATATTTTATGGTTATCATTCGTTTATCTAGAGGTGGATCAAAAAAACGTCCTTTTTACCAAATTGTTGTAGCAGATTCAAGAAGAGCTCGTGATGGAAGATTTATTGAAAAAATTGGATATTTCAATCCTATTTCTTTTAATAAAGAAAAAAAAATTAAAATTGATATTAATAGATTAAATTATTGGATTGGATTAGGAGCTAAAAAATCAGATATTATATCTAGTATTTTAAAAAAAATGAAATAAATTAATTATGTTTAATAATGTTAATCATGAAAATTTAATTGTTTTAGGAAAAATATGTAGTCCATATGGTGTTAAAGGATGGATAAAAATTTTTTCATATTCTCAAATAAAAAGTAATATTTTTAATTATTCTCCTTGGTATATTAAAGAATTAAATAAATGGAAAAAAATATTTGTAAAAAATTGGCAATGTTATAAAAAAAATTTCATATTTAAAATAGATTATATTAATGATAGAGATATGGCTAAAAGAATATGTAATAGTTATATTTTTGTAAAAAAAAAACAACTTCCAATTTTACCTTTAGATGAATTTTATTGGTTTAATATACTTGATTGCCAAGTAATCAATATTGATGGTAAATTATTGGGTTATGTTAAAGATATAATAGAAACAGGTTCAAATGATGTATTAATTGTACGTAATTCTAATCATAAATTAAATGAATTTTTAATACCTTTTATATTGAAAAAGGTTATTAGAAGAATAGATACTTTTAATAAAGTAATTTATGTTACTTGGAATCAATAATTTTTTTTAAAGGTATTTTTTATGAATATTGGTATTATTAGCATTTTTCCAAAATTATTTTCTTCTTTTATTAAGTATGGCATTGTAGGGAAAGCTATAAAGAACAATTTTTTGAATGTTTTTTTTTGGAATCCAAGAAATTATACATATAATGATAAATATCGTCGAATTGATTTTCCACCTTATGGTGGTGGGTCTGGTATGGTTATGTCAATTCAACCTATTCGATCTGCTGTAAAGGCAGCAAAAAAAAAGTTAGGAAATGAAACAAAAGTATTATATTTAACTCCTCAGGGTAAAACTTTTACTTATAAAAGTGTTGCTTCTTTTATTAAAGAAAATAAATTTATTTGCATTTGTGGTAGATATAGAGGTGTTGATGAAAGAGTTATTCAAACATTAGTAGATGAAGAATGGTCTATTGGGGACTATATACTTACTGGTGGTGAATTACCTGCAATGGTTTTAATTGATGCTATTTCCAGATTTATTCCTGGTGTATTAAATAATAAAAAATCTGTAAATGAAGATTCATTTACAGATTTTTTATTTGATTATCCTAATTATACTAAACCTTTTTTGTTTTCTGGATTAATGGTTCCAAATGTTTTATTATCTGGCAATCATAAGTTGATTAAACGTTGGAGGTTAAAACAGTCATTAGGCAAGACGTGGTTAAAAAAACCTAGTCTTTTAAAAAAAAAGATATTTAATAGTGAAGAAAAAATGTTATTATTGGAGTTTCAAAAGGAATATAATAAATAAATATAGTTTTCTTTTTACGGGAAAAAAATGAATAATTTAATAAAAAAAATTGAAGATGAGCAAATTAGAAATAATGTTCCAATATTTCGTTCTGGAGATACTATAGAAGTACAAACATGGGTGTTAGAAGGCAATAAAAAGCGTTTACAAGCTTTTGAAGGTATAGTTATTGCTATGAGACATAAAGGATTAAATTCATCTTTTACTGTAAGAAAAATTTCTCATTCTGAAGGAGTTGAAAGGGTATTTCCAATGTATTCTAATATGATATATTCTATTAAGATTAATAAATTTGGAAAAGTAAGACGTGCAAAATTATATTACTTGCGTTTTCTTTTTGGAAAATCTGCTCGTATAAAAACACGTTTAATAAATAAGGATAAAAAAAATGATGTTTAAAATCAATTTAATTCAATTTTTTTAAAAGTTATTATTTTGCATGTATAATTTTTATAGTATTATTTTTTTTAGCTAATATAAAAAAATTTGCTTTATGGTGTGTAAATAGTCCTACTGTAATAACTCCTGGAATCATATTTATTTGTGTTTCTATTTTTTTAGGATTTGATATTTTCAATTGATATATGTCAATAATAATATTTCCGTGATCTGTAAAAAAATTTTTTCTTAGTTTGGGTAATCCTCCTAAAAATAATAATTTCTCCATTACATGATTATATGCAATGGGTAATATTTCTATAGGTAATGGGAATTTTCCTAAAACATTAACTTTTTTATATTCATCTGCAATTCCTATAAATTTTTTAGACATTCCTACTAATATTTTTTCACAAGTTAATGCGCCTCCTCCTCCTTTAATCATCATTAAATTATCATCAACTTCATCAGCACTATCTATATAAAGATCGATAGATTTTATATCCTTTATTTTTAATAAAGGAATATTTAAAGATTTTAGTTTTTCACTAGAAGATATAGATGCTGGTACAACTCCTTTAATTATTTTTGATTTTTTTTGTAATTCGTTAATAAAGTAATTAACAGTAGAACCACTACCTACGCCAATAGTCAAATTAGCAGTAATGTATTTTAAAGCATAACGAGCAGCTATTTTTTTTAAAATTTCTTGGTTTTTCATGTAATTTATGAGTTATATATAAAAATATGTTTAGTTTTTTTTCTATAGAATATATAATATAATTTATGAAAATAATATATTTTATAATATACTTGAAATCTTATATATAGGACATATATTTTTTATTTATTTATTTATAATAAATGTATTATATTGGGAGGCTATATGATGGTGACTAATAGTAAATTTAATATTGGTCAACAAATAAGACATAAATTATTAGGATATCTTGGTGTAATAGTAGATGTTGATCCAGAATACTCTTTGATCGATAGACATCAAAATGATGAAATATCATCTAATGCAGACCTGCGTGCATCGCCTTGGTATTATGTTGTAATGGAAGATGATAACGGCGATCCTATTCATACATATTTAGCAGAAGCTCAAATAACATATGAATTATTAAAAGAACATCCTGAACAGTCTTCTTTAGATGAATTATCAGAATCAATCAAAAACCAACTTAAAGCTCCTCAATTAAGAAATTAATAATATATTTTATTTTATATAAAATATGTTCTATTAATCTGGCTCCCCCAACTGGACTCGAACCAGTGACATACGGATTAACAGTCCGCCGTTCTACCAACTGAACTATGGAGGATTTTTTATTAAATTAATAATCATTATATAGCATATTATTTTTTTTTCAATTTTTTTTTTAAAAAAAATGAAAGTTTAGAAACAATATGAATATATTAATAATTTTCTTGAAAATAAAAAGATATAATGTTATGCTATAGACATTTATATTTTATATATAAATAATATTGTTTAAAAATAATATTTATTATAAATTGGATGTTCTCTATTATGTCAAGAATTAAAATAATTATTGTAGGTGGTGGTGCAGGTGGATTGGAACTTGCAACTAAATTAGGGAATAATTTGGGAAAAAATAAAATTGCTAAAATTACATTAGTAGATTGTAATGCTAGTCATGTATGGAAACCTTTATTGCATGAAGTAGCATCTGGGTTAATCAATGATAGAGTAAAAAAATTGAGTTATTTATTACATGCATCTCAACATTATTTTAATTTTCATTTGGGTAAATTAATAAATATTAATAAATTAGAAAAAAAAATCGTTTTATCTGAATGTTATGATTCTAAAGGTAGAATGATATTATCGCAAGTAGAATTAAACTATGATATATTAGTTTTATCAATAGGAAGCATTTCCAATGATTTTAATATTCCAAATGTAAAAAAATATTGTATGTTTTTAAATTCTTTCAGAGAAGCTAATTCTATACATAAAGAATTATTAAATTTATTTTTTTCAAATTCAAATGTTATTTGTAATAAAAAAGAAAAAGATAAATTTAATATTGTTGTTGTAGGAGCTGGAGCAACTGGAGTTGAGCTTTGTTCTGAAATTTATTATGCCATATCTGCATTTAATGATTATAAATTAAAATCTTTAAAAACAAAAAAAATTAATATTTATTTAATAGAAGCAAGTAACAGAATACTTCCATCACTATCGATTAATATATCTGAAAATATACATAAAAAATTAAATTATTTAGGAATTAAAGTTTTAACTAATACATTAGTAACTAGTGTAGATATTGATGGATTAAATATTCAAGATGGAAGTAAGATAAAATCTTCGTTGACAATATGGGTTGCGGGTATTAAATGTGCAGATTTTTTAAAAAATATATCAGGATTAGAAACTAATCATATTAATCAATTGATTGTTAAAAAAACTTTACAAACAACGTTAGATGATTCAATTTTTGCTATTGGTGATTGTGCATCTTGTCCGATGAATCATAATAATAATGAATTTGTTCCGCCTAGAGCACAAGCAGCATATCAAATGGCTGATTTATGTTATAGAAATATTATTTATTTTTTAAATAAAAAATCATTAAAAGAATATTCTTATAAAGATCGTGGTATATTTATATCATTATCTGAATTTAGTACAGTAGGAAATATTTTAAAATTTCTTTCTTTTAATAAAAATTTAATTATTGAAGGAAGATTAGCAAAAACAATATATTTAATGTTATATCGAATACATCAAATAAACTTACATGGTTATTTGAAAACTATATTAATTATGTTAGTGAGTTTTTTTTATAAACTAATTAAACCAAAATATAAGTTATATGATTAAATTAGTTAAAAATTATTTTTTTTATTTTTTTAATTTTTTTATTAATTTTTTAATAAATATTAGCCTATCTTCTTCTGAATTTAATTTAATATTAAATTCTATTTGATTAGATTGATTTAATTTATAAACATTAGGATATTTATTTATTAAATAAATAATTTTATTTGTATCTATAGAATTTTCATTAAAAAATTCTATATATCCTTTTTTCTGATTCATTTTTATTTTTTTAATTCCTATTTCCAGTGCTTTTATTCTAATTAATGCTAATTCTAAAATAAATATTCCTGATCTTGGAATCATTCCAAATTTTTTAATAAGTTCTATTTTTATTAAATTTAGTTTTTCTTTACTATTTATAGTAGCTATTTTTTTGTAATATAATAAACGTTGATTAACATTATTAATATAAGTTTCTGGAAAAAATAAAGGAATAGATAATTCTAATTCAACAGATTTATAACTTAACTTTTCCAAAGTAGGTTCTTTCCCTTTTTTTAGTAGTTTAATAGCATTTTTTAAAAAAATAGAATATAGTTCAATTCCTATATTTGTGATTTGTCCACTTTGTTCTTTTCCTAGTAATTTTCCAGATCCTCTAATTTCTAAATCTTGTGTAGCTAATGTAAAACCAATGCCAAGATCTTTAAAAGATTTAAATGCATCTAATCTTTTTTTTGAATTAGTTGTCATTAATTTAGGATTAGGTGTTAATAAATATGCGTAAGCTTGATTTTTAGACCTTCCTACTCGACCTTTTAATTGATATAATTGTGCTAATCCGAATTTATCGGCACGTTCAATAATAATTGTATTTACATTAGAAATATCTATTCCTGTTTCTATAATAGTACTACAAATCAATACATCAAATTTTTTTTGATAAAATTTTATCATGATCTTTTCAAGGTTTTTAGTGGGCATTTGTCCATGACCGATCTCAAATTTTACTTCTGGAATAAGTTTTTGAAGAAAGGTTTTTCTTTTTTCAATTATTTTAACATTATTAAAAATATAGTATACTTGTCCATTACGTGATATCTCTTTTAAAATTGCTTTACGAATTATTTCCGTATTAAATTGGTAAACAAATGTTTTAATGGATAGTCGATTATCTGGTGGACTAGAAATAATTGAAAGGTTTCTTAATCCATTCATAGCCATGTATAAGGTTCTTGGTATTGGCGTAGCAGTTAATATTAATATATCTATATTTTTATGTTTAGAATTTAATAGTTCTTTATGGATTACTCCAAATCTATGTTCTTCATCAATAATTAATAAACCAAGATTTTTCCATTTAATATTTTTTTGTAATAATTTATGTGTGCCAATTAAAATGTCAATTTTACCTTGACTTATTAAATGAATAATATTTTTTTGGTCTTTTGTATTTCGAAATCTTGATAAAATATCTATTTTTATAGGCCAGTTTTTAAAACGATCACAAAAGTTATTAAAATGTTGTTGTGCTAAAAGAGTTGTTGGAACTAGTATTCCTACTTGTTTGTTATTATCTACAGCTAAAAAAGCTGCTCTAATAGCGATTTCAGTTTTTCCAAACCCTACATCACCACACACTATGTGATGCATTGCAATAGGTTTAGTCATATCATCAATCACAGAATGAATGGCTTTTTTTTGATCTGAAGTCATTTCAAATGGAAAAGAATTACAAAATAATTTATATTTTTTTTTGTTATATTGAAATGGATATCCTTTTTCAATTTTTCTTTGTGCAGTTGCTTCTAATAATTCAGCAGCAATATCTTGAATTTTTTTTACTGTTTTTTTTTTTGTTTTATCCCAAGAATTTTTTCCCAATTTATTTAAAGATACATATTTTTTATGATTGAAATCGTATAGAGTTACTAAATGAATTGAAGAAATTGGAACATATAATTTATCATGATCAGCATAATCTATTACTAGATATTCAGAAATAATATCTCTTGTTTTTATTGTAATCAATCCTTGATAAATGCCTATACCATGTTCAAAATGAACCACAAGTTGTCCTTTTTTTATATTAAATATATTATTTGTGATGAAATTTTTTTTATTATTTTTTTGAATATCAAATGACATAATTTTATTTTTTTCTAATTTATTTAAATAAAATTGAGATTATACAAAATTTCTTATTTTTTAGTATTTCTTTTAATTTCTATTGAATTAATATATTTATTATATATTTTTTTATTGTATATTAAATTTAATTTGATTAAATCATTTTTTATAATTAATTAAATATGAAGTTATTTCTTATATTAAGAAATACTATTGTTTTTATAATAGATTTTTTAAGTGTTTAGGAATTTTAAATTTTATGCATTATTTCGTTGTATTTTTTATTTCATATCGTTATATTTTTAAGCAAATAGAAGATAAATTTGCTCGATTTTTATCAATATTATCCACAATTAGTTTTGCATTAGGCGTATTAATTTTGATTATTGTTACTTCAATTATGACTGGTTTTGAAAGATCTTTACAAGATAATATTCTCTCTTATATGTCGCAAGTTATTTTAACTACATTAAATGGAAATTTAAATCCTAATATTTTAACAAAAGAAAAAATTAAACATTTAAAAGGTATTAAAAATATTACTTCTATTGTTCAAAGTGATGTCATTATTCAAAGTGATTATGATGTTTCTTTTGGAATAATGATGGGTATTAATGATATTCATAGTGATCCGATATATAAACATATAAATGTTTTTAAAGATATTTCTTTAAATGACGGTGATTATTACATTTTTTTAGGTTATGAATTAGCAGAAAAATTACAGGTAAAATTAGGAGACTATATTAGAATAATAATACCAAACGTTATGCGATTAACTCCAATAGGGCATATACCAAGTCAAAGATTATTTAAGATAGCAGGATTTTTTTCTACTTATACTGAAATAGATACAAATACAATAATAGTCAATCAAAACGATGCAGCTCGTTTAATGTGTTATCCTGATGGATATATTACAGGATGGAGACTTTTTTTAAATTTTCCACTTAAAGTACATATTTTAAGTAATCAAAAATTACCAGAAAATCTTATATGGACGGATTGGAGAGAAAAAAAGGGAGAATTTTTTCAGGCTGTTCGAATGGAAAAAAATATGTTGGGTTTATTATTAAGTTTAATTATTGGAATTTCTTGTTTTAATATAATATCTTCTGTTGTATTAATTGTAATCCAAAAAAAAATTGAAATAGCAATTTTATGGACTCTAGGATTAAATCGTATTAAAATTATGTTTATTTTTATATTAAAAGGTATATGGACAAGTATTGTTGGAATTATTAGTGGAACAATCTTAGGTATATTAATTTCATTGTATTTAAATAAAATAATAGTATTATTTGGATTTTTTTCTGATAGTATAGTTTTACCTATTGTTATAGATATACAAAATATTATAATGATAATTATATTATCTATAATGCTTTCATTTATTGCAGCAATATATCCGGCATGGTATGCTTCTCGTATATATCCTGCCAAAGTTTTTCGTTATGTCTAATTCTGATTTTTTGGTTTGTAAAAATTTATTTAAAGAATATAAAGATGGTATTAATAATAAAATTGTTTTAAACAATATTTCTTTTTCTATTAAAAAAAGAGAAATGGTTGTTATTATTGGTAGTTCAGGATCAGGCAAAAGTACTTTATTACATGTATTAGGTGGATTAGATAATTTTAGTAGTGGAAGTATTTTTTTTAATGGTAAGGATTTTTCTTCCTTTTCTATTAATGAAAAATCAAAATTCAGAAATAAAGAATTAGGATTTATTTATCAATTTCATCATTTGTTACCTGATTTTACAGTTCTTGAAAATGTAATGATGCCTTTATTAATAGCAAATATTTCTATATCTAAAGCAAAATATGAAGCATTTAAATTATTGGATTTATTAGGATTAAATCATCATGCGAATAATAAAACTTTTTTATTATCTGGTGGTGAACGGCAACGTGTTTCTATAGCAAGAGCTTTAATTAATAATCCGTCTTTAATTTTAGCAGATGAACCAACTGGAAATTTAGATTTTAATAATGCTAAAAAAATATTTAATATATTAGTAGATATGAATAAAAAAAAAGGAACTTCATTTTTAATTGTTACACATGATTTAAAATTAGCTCATTCTTTTTCTCGTAAATTTGAAATGCGGGATGGTATTTTATTAGATTGTGTATTTTAGGACAATTGAAATTATGCAACTTTTATATTCTTTATATATTGCAATTCACTATATTAAAAGTAAAAGAAAATCTAAATTAGTTTATTTAATTTTCATAATTTCTATTCTTGGTATTATTTTTGGAGTTTCTATATTAATTGTTAGTTTAAGTGCTATTAATGGTTTTGAATTTGAACTAAAAAATCGAATATTGTCTGTAGTACCTCATGGACAAATTATTTCTTTTCATGAACCTTATTTAAATTGGAAAAAAGATTTTAAAAAAATTATTAATTCTCCTGGAATATTAGCAGTTTCTCCTTATATTGATTTTAATGGCTTAATACAAAATAAAAAAAAATTGAAAACAATAAAAATTATAGGAGTTGATTTATCATCTGAACATTCAGTTAGTTCATTGCCAAAATATGTATTAAATAATGCATGGAACCAAATGAAATCAAAAAATTTTCATATTATTTTAGGAGAGGGAATAGCAAAAATATTAAAAGTTTCTGTTGGAGATAAAATTATAATTATAATTCCTAATTCTAAATTAGGAATTCATAAACCGTATAAAATTTTTGTTAATATTGTTGGTCTTTTAAAATTAAATGGTATGTTAGATTACCAAATTGGTATTGTTCCTCTAGAAGATGCACAAAAATATTTAAATTTTGGAAGTGGTATTAATGGTTTTCAAATTAGCGTCAAAGATATTTTTGAAGTTAATAAAATTATATATAATGCTGCTATAGGTATGCAAAAAAAAATTTATATTAAAACTTGGATTGATAATTATGGTTATATGTATAAAGATATCAAAATAGTACGTGCTATTATGTATCTTTCTATGTTTTTAATTATTATTATTGCTTGTTTTAACATTATATATTCTATTTTGATATATATAAAAGAAAAGAGCATTGATATTGCAATACTAAAAACTATAGGAGCATCAAACTATTTTATTTATAATATATTTTTTTGGTATGGATTATTAATTGGAATTATTTCATCAATTATTGGTATTATTATTGGTATTTTAATATCGTTAAATTTCACATATATAGTGAAGATAATAGAATATATATTAGGTCATCCAATATTGTCAGGAAATATATATTTTATTGATTTTTTACCTTCTAAATTAAATATAAAAAACATTTTATTTGTTTTTTTTTCAACAATATTTATTAGTATAATATCTAGTATATATCCATCAAAGCGTGCTAACAAAATTAATCCATCAAAAATATTAAATAGATAAAAATAATTAGTATTTACTAATTACTTTTTTTAAATAAGAAAATTTTATATTTTTTTACATTTTATCAATAGTATGAATACCTAAAAGGTTTAATCCTATTTTTAAGGTTTTTTTTGTAAGTAATGCAAGTTTTAATCTACTTTGTTTTGTTTTTTTGTCTTTTATATATAAAATTGGACAACTCTCGTAAAATATAGAAAATAATTTAGTCAAATTATAAAGATATGAACATATTATATTAGGTAAACCATTTTTTGATACGTTAATAATAATTTCTTCAAATTTTAATAAATGTATAGTTAATTTTTTTTCATATTTGTTTTGTATTAGTATTGGACTTATTAATTTTTCATTTTTTATTTTATGTTTTTTAAAAATTGAGTTTATTCTAGCATATGCATATTGCATATATGGTGCAGTATTTCCATTAAAAGATATTATTTTATTCCAATCAAAAATATAGTTTGTCGTTCTATTTTTTGAAAGATCAGCATATTTAATAGATCCAATTCCAATTGCATTAATTATTTTATCTTTTTCATTTTTACAAGAAAAATGAACTTTTTTTTCTTTGATTAAATTCAAAGCACGTCTTTCGGCTTCATCAAGTAAATGATTTAGATTAATTGTTCCTCCTGATCTTGTTTTAAAGGGTTTACCATTTTTATTTAGCATTAATCCAATATTATGATGTTCTAATTTCATATTTTTTGGTATATATCCTGCTTTTTTTGCGATAATCCAACTTTGTGTTAAATGTTGTTGTTGTCTAGAATCTATATAATACAATATTCTATTGGCGTGGAATTTTTCATATCGATATTTAATACAAGCAATTTCTATTGTGGTATACAAAAAACCTCCATCTTTTTTTTGAATTACAATACCTAATGGATTACCATCTTGTTTTTTAAATTTATCAAGATACACTACTGTAGCTCCATTATTTTCAATAGCTATTTTTTTTTCTTTTAAATCAAAAATAATTTTTGGAAGCATTTTTTTGTAAAAACTTTCTCCTACTATGTCTTTTTTTTTTAAACTAATATTTAATCTTTTATATATTTTTTGATTTTCTTCTATAGTTATATTAACAATTTTTTTCCAAATTTTTTGATATTTTTCATATCCAGATTGTAGTTTTACAATGCATTCTTTAGCTTTTTTTGCAAAAAATGTATTTTTTTTATATAATTCTTGAGATTTTAAATATAAATTATTTAAATCTTTTAATGATTTTATTGACATTTTTCTATTTTGTTCGTTTGTAATATATGCAAGTATCATACCGAATTGAGTTCCCCAGTCTCCTATATGGTTGACTTTGATTACTTTATGTCCTAAAAATTTTAATATTCGTACTATGGAATCGCCAATAATTGTTGATCTTAAATGTCCGACATGCATTTCTTTAGCTACATTTGGAGATGAATAGTCAACAATAATAGTTTTTGGATTTTTGTTTTTTTGAATTCTGAAATTTCTATTTTTTAGTAAGAGATTGACTTGTTTTTCTATCCATTGCTTTTTTAGAAAAATATTGATAAATCCAGGATTAATAATTTCTATTTTTTCAGTTATTTCATCTAAATTTAGTAATGGTACTATTTTTTTTGCTAAATCGTATGAAGAAATATTTTTTTTTTTTGCTATAGAAATCAAACCGTTAATTTGATAATCACCATATTTTTCTTTGTTACTATTATTTTTTATATCTAAATTATTTATATTTAATATTCCTATTTTTTTTAGAGCTTTTTTAATTTCTTTTTTAATCAAGTTTGTAATATTCATTTAAACCTTTTAAATAAAATTAAATATTAATTTGATATTATTGACTTTTTTAATTTACTATGTAAAGATTTAAAATTTATAACAAGTTTGAATAATAAATTCAATATTTTTAATGCATGATTAAATAATAAAAAATTTTCAATTAAATCCATGTTAGAATCATTAATAGAATTAGAAGGTAGTAATTTTACACTTACTGTACTCCGTATCTATACTAAAGATCTTAATCTTATAAAAAAAGCTATTCAAAAAAAAATCAAAGAAGCACCAGGATTTTTAAAGAATGCTCCAGTTATTTTTAATGCTTCAGGTTTTACGAAAATAAATTTTATTTTAAATATATATAATCTTATTAAAAAAACAGGATTAAAAATTGTAGCTATTACTGGATGTAATAATTTGCAATTAAAAAATCAAATTATTAATGCAGGACTACCTGTTTTGAAAGAAGGACATAAAAAAAAAAATGAAAGTGAAAATTTATTTCAAGAAAAAAATATAAATGATATATATGAAAAAACAAAAATAATTGATCAACATGTTCGTTCTGGTCAACGAATATATGCGAAAAATTCTGATTTAATAGTTAATTCTCATGTCAGTACTGGAGCAGAATTAATAGCTGATGGAAATATACATATATATGGTACAATGCGTGGAAGAGTATTAGCAGGGGCATCTGGAGCACAAGATTGTCAAATTTATTGTACTCATTTTAAAGCAGAATTAGTTTCTATAGCTGGAAAATTTTGGTTAAGCGAAAATATACCTATATCTTTTTTTGGAAAAACAGCAAGATTTTATTTGTCAAATAAAAAGTTAAAGGTCAAAAATATTATTTGATTTTAGGAAATTTTTTTATGTCTCGTATTATAGTTATCACTTCAGGTAAGGGTGGAGTAGGAAAAACTACATCTAGTGCTGCAATTGCTACAGGTCTTGCAAAACAAGGGAAAAAAACAGTTGTTATTGATTTTGATATTGGATTACGTAATCTCGATTTAATTATGGGTTGTGAACGTCGAGTAGTATATGATTTTGTTAATGTTATACAAGGAGAGGCAAATTTAAATCAATGTCTTATTAAAGATAAGAGAATTTCAAATCTTTATATTCTTCCAGCATCGCAAACCAGAGATAAAGATGCTTTAACACTTACAGGTGTGGAAAAGATATTAAATGATTTAAAAAAAATAAATTTTGAATATATTATATGCGATTCTCCAGCAGGAATAGAAAGTGGAGCATTGATGGCTCTTTATTTTGCTGATGAAGCTATAATAATTACCAATCCAGAAGTATCTTCTGTACGCGATTCTGATCGTATATTAGGTATATTATCATCTAAATCTAGAAGGGCAAAGTTTGGTGATACACCGATTGTAGAAAAATTGCTACTTACTCGGTATAATATTGATCGAGTAAATAATGGAGAAATGTTGAGTGTACAAGATGTTATTGATATTTTATGTATTCCATTAATTGGTGTTATACCAGAAGATAAATCTGTATTACGTTCTTCGAATCAAGGGGAACCTATTATTTTAGATTCAAAATCTCTTGCTGGTATGGCTTATAGTGATTGTGTTGATCGTATTTTAGGGAAAAAATGCCCTATTCGTTTTATTCAAAAAGAAAAAAAAAGCTTTTTTAAACGTTTATTAGGGAGATAAAGTGGCTTTATTAGATTTTTTTTTGTCGAAAAAAAAAGAAACAACAGCATATATTGCAAAAGAAAGATTACAAATTATTATTGCAGAACGTAGAAAAAAAAATGAAGTACCGTCATATTTAGTTGATATGAAAAGAGATATTTTTAAAGTAATTTCTAAATATGTTAATATTGATCCTAAAATGTTAACTCTACAATACGAATATAAAAAAAATGATATCTCTGTTTTAGAACTTAATATAACATTACCAGAAAATAATAAAATTTCAAAAAAATATAATAAAAATTAAGATAAATATAGTGTATTTAATATGATAATACTGTATAACTTCGTTTTTTATATATAGTATAGGCGATATCAGATTTGAACTGATGACCTCCTCCTTGTAAGGGAGGTGCTCTAACCAACTGAGCTAATCGCCTATTATTAAAATAATAAAAAAACTATTTTTATAAATTATATGACTACATAATAATAAGTCAATATATTCATATTAAATATTAAAAAATTTAAAATATTAATTGTTTAAATTTATAGTAAATAAAAATAGTAGTTAAAAAAGTTATTGATTTTTTTAGGTAATACTGATGAGTAATGTAAAAACTAGATTTGCTCCAAGTCCAACAGGTTTATTGCATATTGGAAATGCTAGGACGGCATTATATTCTTGGTTATATAGTAAACATTATAATGGAAAATTTGTTTTACGTATTGAAGATAGTGATTTAAAAAGATTCGATGAAAAAAGTATTGATTCTATTATTGATGGTATGCATTGGTTAAAATTAAATTGGGATGAAGGACCATATTATCAAAGCAATAATTTAAAATATTATAATTCAATTATTAATGAGATGATTCATAATAATCAAGCATACAATTGTTATTGTTCTTTTGAAAGATTAGAATCTTTACGTAAAAAACAAATCTCAAATGGAAAAAAACCACGTTATGATGGATATTGTAGGAATATTAATTATCATAATAATAATGATCCCCATGTAGTTAGATTTGCTAATCCAAAAAATGGAATTGTGAGTTTTAGAGATAAAATTCGTGGATTGATAAAATTTAAAAATTCTGAATTAGATGATTTAGTTATTCGTCGGACTAATGGTGTTCCAACTTATAATTTTTGTGTAGTTATTGATGATCGAGATATGAAGATAACTCATATTATTAGAGGCGAAGAACATATCAATAATACACCAAGACAGATTAATTTATTAAAATCTTTAAAAGCACCTATACCTGAATATGCACATCTTGGCGTTATTTTAGGTCATGATGGTCAAAAAATATCTAAAAGAAATAATGATATGAGTATTTTAAAATATTATAATGAAGGTTTTTTATATCAGGCATTATTAAATTATTTACTACGTCTTGGATGGTCTTATGGAAATAAAGAAATTTTTTCAGTTGATGAGATGATTCAATTTTTTTCATTTAAATCAATAAATAAATCATCAAGTACATTTGATATAAAAAAATTATTATGGTTAAATCATTATTATATTAACCATCTTTCTTCAAGATATATTTCAAAAAAATTAAAATTACAAATTAAAAAAGAAAATATTAATATGCAATCAAATATAAATTTAGAAGATGTGGTGAAATTATTTGCAAGTCGTTCAAAAACTTTAAAAGAAATGGTTAATTTTTCTAGATTTTTTTATGAAGATTTTAAATCTTATGAGAAAAAATCAGCTATTCAATATTTAAATTTTAATACATATGAAATTTTAAATTTATTTAAAATTCAATTAAATTATATCCAAGATTGGAAAGAAAAAAATATAGAAAATATTTTAGAGAAAGTAAAAAAAATAATTAAAATTAAAAATTTTGCTATGCCTTTGCGTGTAGCTATTACAGGAAAATCAACATCTCCAAAAATTAGTACCATTATTTATATAATGGGAAAAAATAAAGTATTAGAACGTATTAATAATGCGTTAATTTATATTCAAAATCTATCAATATAGTCTAATTTTTTAGAAAAATTTATTAATATTTTTATAAATTCTTTTTGGTTGGATATAAATGGTACGTGTGCAGATTTTTTTATAACTATAGAATAAGAGTTTGGTATTTTATCATCAAGAATTTTTGCTATAGTTCTTGGAACTAATGAATCTAAATATCCATATATTCTTAAAAATGGTTTACGTATTGAAAAAAGTTGATTTCTGATATCAGAATTTTTTAAAATTTCTAATCCATAATTTAATGTTATTAAAGGTGGTATAGGATGATTAAATACAACTGATTTTAATTGATTAAAGTCTTTTTTATAAGTATTGCTTTTATAACTTTGCAAAGTTAAAAAATTTTCTATTGTTTTAATAAAATTTTTTTCTAAAGCTTGTTTAAAATTATTTAAAATTATTGGTTTAATTCCTGGCCAATCTTTTTTTTCTATAAAGCAGGGTGAAGAACATACGGTAATTAATCCTTCAATTTCATTTTCATATTTTATTGCAATGAAGCTAGCTATTAATCCACCTAATGACCATCCTAACCAAATAGATTTTTTTTTTGGTACATTATTCCAAATATATTCTGCTGTTTTTTCTAAAGAATCAAAACAGAAATTATAATTTTTTCCATATCCCGGAATATCTATTAAATAAACATTAAAATACTTGGAAATAGTATTGATTAAAGAAATATTCCATATAGTTTTATTTAATCCCCATCCATGTAAAAAAATAATGTTCTTTTTATTTTGTAATATCATAATTGATTTGTAAATAAGTAAATTTTATATAAATAAAATTTTATCTTTTTTATATAAAATTGTATAATTTATCTTAAATAAAAAGAATATTCTTTATCATAAAAAATGTAAATATGTCAAATAATTTTTTTAAAAAAAAAATAGATAATATATTATCTATGCCGATTCAATATTTGGATCATTGGAAGTTTAATAAAAAAGTTGTTTCTGTTTTTCAAAACATGTTAGAACGTTCAGTACCAGCTTATAAAGAAATTATTAAAATGATAGGTATATTATCTAATTATTATGTTTTGCCATATACTAGAATATATGATTTAGGTTGTTCACTAGGAACAGTATCTTTATTAATACAAAAAAATATAAAGAAAAAAGGATGTCAAATTATTGCCGTTGATAATTCTAAATCAATGATTTTTTTTTTAAAAAGTTTCTTAAATAGAGTAAATACTAATATTCCAATTAAAGTTATAGAAAGTGATATTTGTGACATTGATATTAAAAATGCTTCAATGGTGATTTTGAATTTTACTTTACAATTTGTTAATCCTTTATATCGTCAAATGTTGTTAAACAAAATTTATACTAATTTAAATCCAGGAGGTATATTAATTTTATCTGAAAAAATTGATAATAATGATATATTATTTTCTGATTTATTTAAAAAAATGTATCGCCAATTTAAAAAATTAAATAATTATAGTACATTAGAAATTTTACAAAAAGAAAAAATGTTAAAAAATATTTTATTTTCTGATTCTATTTCAGATTATAAAAAAAAACTATTTATTTCTGGTTTTCGTAATTATAGTGTTTGGTTTCAATTTTTAAACTTTTGTTCTATTTTAGCAATAAAATAGGTAAATATTTATGTTAGATTTTAATTTTTTTTATAAAGAAATTTCTGTAAGCGTTCTTAGTTCTTGGTTAAATGTTTTACCGAATCAAATAAATAATTGGAAAAAAAGACATAAAAAAAATAAAAATCATTTATTTTTTCAGAATATTGTAAATAATATTCCTGATATTAATCCAGATTTTTTAGATCTTAAAAAAAAAGTTTTTATAAATAATTATCATCCAATATCTTTAAAAATAAAGAAAAAAATATTTTGTTTATTAAAAAAATTAATGCCATGGAAAAAAGGTCCTTTTTATTTTTATGGAATTTTTATTGATAGTGAATGGAAGTCTAATTTAAAATGGGAAAGATTAATATCTTATATTCCTCTTTTATTAAAAAATAAAATAATTTTAGATGTTGGATGTGGTAACGGTTATTATATGTGGAGAATGTTAGGAGAACAAGCAAGATTCGTTGTAGGTATTGATATAAATTGTATTGCTTTATATCAATTTTATGCAGTAAAAAAATTAATAGGAAATAAAAAAATTTTTCTTTTACCTATAAATTTAGAACAGTTACCTAAATTAGAATCTTTTGATGTTGTATTTTCTATGGGAGTTATTTATCATTGTCTTTCTCCTTTAAACCATATTTTTTTATTAAAAAATCAATTAGTTTCTGGTGGTAGTTTAATTTTGGAAAGTTTAATAATTGAAGGTAATGAAAATAATTGTTTAATTCCTATGAAAACATATGCAAAAATGAATAACGTATTTTTTATTCCTTCATTAAAAATGTTAAAAATTTGGTTAATAAGATGTGGGTTCATTGATATTAAAATAATAAATAAAACTTTTACTACTGATCAAGAGCAAAGAAGAACAAATTGGATGATTAATGAATCTTTAAATGATTTTCTTAATCCAAATAATAATGAATATACTATTGAAGGATATCCTGCGCCATTAAGGGTTATTTTAATAGCTAAAAAACCATAATTTTTTTTTAAAAAAAAATATAAAAATGTGTATGTCTTAAAAAAAATATGAATATTTTAATTATAGGATCAGGTGCAAGAGAACATGCAATAGCATGGAAAATATCTCAATCACAAAATGTAAAAAAAATATATATTATTCCTGGTAATGCAGGAACAAGTTTAGAAAAAAAAATAAAGAATGTAAAAATATCATGTTATGATATTGAACAAATATTATATTTTGCTAAAAAAAAAAATGTAGTTTTAACAATTGTTGTTTCGGAATTTTTATTAAGTTTAGGAATAGTGGATTATTTTAAAAAAGCTAAATTAAATATTTTTGGTCCTAATAAAAATGCTTCTTTAATAGAATCTTCTAAGTCTTTTGCAAAAGATTTAATGTCATTATATTCAATTCCTACAGCAAAATATCAAGTTTTTAATAAAGAGCAAGAAGCTTTAAAATATCTTTTTAGTTTAAGACCTCCATTTGTTATTAAAGCAAATGGTTTAGCAAAAGGTAAAGGTGTAATTATTACAAGTAATATGCAAGAATCTAAAAAAATTGTTAGAAATATGTTAAATGGTAAATTATTTAAAGAATCAGGTCGAAAAATTATAATTGAAGAATATATTTATGGCAAAGAAATTAGTTTTATGATTATAGTAGATAAAAATAAAAATATAATTCCATTAGAAATTAGTTGTGATTATAAAAAATTATTAAATAATAATTATGGTCCGAATACAGGAGGTATGGGGTCTTATTCACCATATTTTATCAATGATGCTGTTTATAACAAAATTATGAATAATATTATTTATCCTATTGTTGATGCACTATATATTGAAGGGTTTAGATATGAAGGTTTTTTATATATTGGAATAATGATAGATAAAAACAGTTGTCCAAAAGTAATTGAATGTAATTGTCGACTAGGAGATCCAGAGATTCAATCAGTTATTGTACGTTTAAAATCTGATTTTATTGATTTATGTTTTTATGGATTATGTGGAAAATTAGATTTAAAAAAAATATTTTGGAATAGATATTATGCTTTAACTGTAGTTATGTGTTCTAAAGATTATCCTATTTTAAATTCATATAAGGAAGAAAAAATTTTTGGATTAAAAAACAATTTACAATTTAATATGTGTAAAATATTTCATGCTGGAACAAAATTTAAAGAAAATTGTTTTTTTACTAATGGAGGAAGGGTTTTATCTGTTACTGCAATAGGAAAAACGAAATTAATAGCAAAAAAAAATGCATATAAAAAAGTAAAAAGTATTTTTTGGAATAATTGTTACTATAGAACAGACATTGGAATATAAAATATTAATTTCTATAAAAATTGTTGCATGTATTATGCATATTATTTAAAAATGTTTTTTTTAATCATTTTAATTTTTTTTATGTTTTTTAACATATTTTTTGAATATAAAATTTATTAGCCATTTTTAAAACACAAAGATATTGAAAATGAATATTGCTTGATTAGAATTAAGTTAAATTATTTTTTTTTATATCAATTAGTTTTAAAATCAAAAACTGTTATTTTTAACAAATAAATTAATTTTTTTTTAGGAGACTTATGTTTAAAAAAAAATTTTTAAATAATAATAATGTAAAAAATGAAAATAATATTTCATATAGAAAGCAAAATAAAGATACTGCAAAAGAATTTATTAAAAATATAAAAAATGTAGATTTTCCCGGTTCTTATAGAGTTTATTTAAAAGGATTTGATGATAAAATAGTAGTTCCAATGCGTAAAATTGAATTATCTCCAACCTTAATAAGAAAACAAAAAAATAGGAATGATGAATATCAACACAATGAATCTATATTTGTTTACGATACATCTGGTGATTATGGAGATCCAAATAAAAATATTGATATTAAATTAGGGTTAAAAAAAGTTAGAAAAGAATGGATTAAAAAAAGAGATGATTCTACTTTAAAAAAAAATTTTAAAAAAAGAATATATATAGAAAATAATAACAACAATTATATTCAATTTCAAAATTCATTGAAACCTTTAATAGCGAAAAAAGGTAAAAAACTTACGCAATTATATTATGCAAAAAAGGGAATTATTACAACAGAAATGGAATTTATTGCGATTCGTGAAAATATGGGACGTCAATTAATTAATGATGAAGTTATTAAAAAACAACATAGCGGAAAAAATTTTGGTGCTAATTTACCTTTGAATATTACTGCTGAATTTGTTAGAAATGAAGTAGCTTTAGGAAGAGCGATTATTCCATCTAATATAAATCATCCAGAATTAGAACCTATGATTATAGGTCGTAATTTTTTAGTAAAAATAAATGCCAATATAGGGAATTCTGCTATTTCTTCTTCTATAGAAGAAGAAATAGAAAAAATGATATGGGCTATTAAATGGGGTGCAGATACAGTAATGGATTTATCAACCGGAAAATATATTAGTCAAACAAGAGAATGGATAATACGTAATAGTCCTGTTCCTATTGGAACTGTCCCAATATACCAATCTTTGGAAAAAGTTCATGGAAATATTAATAAATTAAATTGGGATGTTTTTAAAGATACATTAATAGAACAAGCCGAACAAGGAGTAGATTATTTTACGATACATTCTGGCATTTTGTTTAAAAATATTTCTTTAACAAGAAATAGATTAACTGGAATTGTTTCGAGAGGAGGTTCTATTATTGCACAATGGTGTTTACTAAATAAAAAAGAAAATTTTTTGTATACACATTTTGAAGAAATTTGTGAAATTTGTGCATTATATGATATATCTTTATCATTAGGTGATGGATTCCGTCCTGGTTCTATACAAGATGCTAATGATGAGGCACAGTTTTCTGAGTTATATACGTTAGGTAAATTAATTAAAATTACTAAAAAATATAATGTTCAAGTTATGATTGAAGGTCCTGGACATGTTCCCATGCATTTAATTAAAGAAAATATGGATAAGCAATTATTATGTTGTAATGAGGCTCCTTTTTATACTTTAGGTCCTTTAACTACTGATATAGCACCAGGATATGATCACATTACTTCATCTATTGGTGCAGCATTGATTGGTTGGTTTGGTTGCGCGATGCTTTGTTATGTTACACCTAAAGAACATTTAGGATTACCTAATAAAGAAGATGTTAAACAGGGATTAATTGCTTATAAAATTGCAGCTCATGCTGCAGATTTAGCAAAAGGTCATCCTGTTTCTCAAATACGTGATAATGCTTTATCAAAAGCTAGATTTGATTTTCGTTGGAATGATCAATTTAATCTTTCTCTTGATCCAGAATTAGCAAAAAGTTATTATTATGCTTCTATGAATTTAAAAAATGAAAAACAAAAATCAGATAGTAAATTTCATTTTTGTTCAATGTGTGGTCCTAAATTTTGTTCTATGAACATATCAAAAAATATATTGAAATATTCAAAAAAAAATAAAGAATAAAGAGTTTATATTATGAAAATAAATAATGATAATTTTCCTAGTGTTCCATACAGATTAGGACTATACCCTATAGTTGACAATATTAATTGGGTTAGATCTTTATTAAGAATTGGAATTAAAACTATTCAATTAAGAATAAAAAAAAAATCAATTTTTCTGAAGAGAAAAATATAAAGAATGCAATATTAATATCTAATTATTATGGTGCTCGTTTATTTATTAATGATTATTGGAAAATAGCTATTAAGTATCGTGCTTATGGTGTACATTTAGGACAAGAAGATTTGTTAAATGCTGATTTAGATCGTATAAAATCATCAGGATTACGCTTAGGAATATCTACACATAATAAGAAAGAAGTAGAATATGTAAAAAAAATAAAACCTTCCTATATTGCATTAGGTCATATTTTTCCAACAAAAACAAAACGTATGTTTTCTATACCTCAAGGTTTATTAAATTTAAAAAAACAAGTGAGAAGTATTAAAGATATTCCTACAGTTGCAATAGGAGGAATAACATTAAATAATCTTCATGATGTTTTATTAACAGGAGTAGGGGGAATTTCTGTTATTAGTGCTATTACAAAAGAAAAAAATTGGAAAGAGGCAATATATAAATTTTTGTCTATTATTAAAGATAATAATTATCAAAGGTTATAAAACATGTTACGTGATTCATTATTTATACGTTACAATCAGCAAATTTTATTAAAAGAGATTGGCATTGATGGACAAAAAGAACTGCTAAGAAAAAAAATTTTAATAATTGGATTAGGTGGATTAGGATCTCCTGTTTCTATGTATTTAGCTGGATCAGGAATTGGAGAATTATGGTTAAGTGATAAAGATAGAGTAGATCTTTCTAATTTACAAAGACAAATATTATATTCAGAAAAAGATATTAATCATCCAAAAGTATTTTCTGCATCTAAATATCTTAAAAAATTAAATCATAATATTAAAATATTAACATTTTTTCGAGAAGAAAATATAAAATCCTTAGAAGAAATAGTTGAGCCTGTTGATCTTATACTAGATTGTACAGATAATATTTCTTCTCGTTATATAATTAACCAAGTTTGTATTGCTAAAAATAAAATTTTTGTTACTGCAAGTTCTATCGGATTCAATGGACAAGTAACATTATTCAAACCTCCTTATAAACAAGGTTGTTATTTTTGTTTGTATCCAAACTATGCGGATATCAATTTAAATTGTCAAAATTCTGGTATTTTAGGACCTGTAGCTGGAATTATTGGAATGATACAAGCACTAGAATCATTAAAGGTATTATTAAATATTCCATCTTTTTTAGATAAAGAATTATTAATATTTGATGCTAAAAAATATTCTTGTAAAATATTAAAAAGAAAAAAGAATAAAAAATGTGTTATTTGCGGAGATAAATTAATTAAATGAATATTATTATTAATAATAAAACAAAAGTAATCCAAGAATCTGTAATTACTATTGAACAGTTACTAAAAAAATATGAAATCAATACTTTAGGTATAGCTTTAGCTATAAATAAATCTATCATTCCAAGAGAATCTTGGGATAAACATTTAATTCATAATAATGATAATATTTTATTATTTAAAATTATTGTTGGAGGGTAAATAATCATAATGCTAACTATTGCTAATAAAACATTTAATTCAAATTTACTTTTAGGTACTGGAAAATTTTCTAATTCTCTAATTATGTCTAAAGTGATTCAAATTACAAAAACAGAAATGGTAACAGTTTCAATAAAAAGAATTGATTTAAATGAAAAACAGGATAGTATTATAACACCTTTAAAAAAAATGGGTATTCATTTATTACCAAATACTTCAGGTGCAAAAAATGCAGAAGAAGCTGTTTTTGCTGCGCATTTAGCTTCCAATGCATTAGAAACAAATTGGATTAAACTTGAAATACATCCTGATACAAAATACTTATTTTCAGATTCTTATGAAACATTAAAAGCTGCTAAAATTCTTGTAAAAGAGAAATTTATTGTTTTACCCTATTGTAATCCAGATCCAGTATTATGTAAAAATTTAGAAGACATAGGATGTGCAGCTGTTATGCCATTAGGTGCGCCTATTGGGAGTTGTAAAGGGTTATTATCTTATCATTTTTTAAAAATTATTATCGAACAATCAAATATACCAGTAATTATAGATGCAGGTTTAGGATTACCTAGCCATGCATTAACTGCGATGGAGTTAGGTGCAGACGGTATTTTAGTTAATACAGCAATTGCTACTTCTAAAGATCCAATAAATATGGCAAAATCATTTAAAATAGCTTTAGATTCAGGAAATATCGTGCAACCTATATTAGATAATGATTTAAGTACTTATCAAGCTTATTCTACTAGTCCTTTAACTAATTTTTTTTAGGAAATTTAAATTATGTGTTCTTTTAGCAAAATTTTTGATCAATTTAATTGGAAAGATATTAGTTTAAAAATTAAAAATAAAACTGTTGATAATGTAAATCAAGCTATTAATAAAGATAAGATTTCATTAGAAGATTTTATGGCATTGATATCTCCATCGGCTACTTTTTATTTAAAAAGTATTATACAAAAAGCAAAAAAAATGACGAGAAAGAGATTTGGAAATATTATTAATCTTTTTATTCCTTTATATCTTTCTAATTTATGTAGTAATGAATGTACTTATTGTGGGTTTTCTATTAAAAATTCTGTTAAAAGAAAAGTATTAAATGAAGATGAAATTATATCTGAATGTAATAAAATATATTCTATGGGATATAGAAATGTTTTATTAGTTTCTGGAGAACATGATAAAAAAGTAGGAGTAGATTATTTTTATAAATGTATTTACTTAATTAAACAGTATTTTAGTCAAATTTCTGTAGAAATTCAACCATTAACTATAAAAGAATATAAAAAGTTAAAAAAAATAGGATTAAATGGAGTTATTGTATATCAAGAAACTTATCAAAAAGAGTCTTATAAAAAATATCACCTTAGAGGTAGAAAAAAAGATTTTTATTGGAGGTTAGATACTCCAGAAAGAGTAGGGGAATCTGGAATATCAAAAATAGGTTTAGGAATACTTATAGGATTGTCAAGTGATTGGAGAGTAGATTATTATATTTTAGCTAATCATTTATTATATTTACAAAAAAAATATTGGAAATCTAATTATTCTGTTAGTTTTCCTAGAATTCAAACTTGTCTTGGAGGAATCAGTCAAGATAAAATTAATAATATTACAAATCATGAATTAGTACAATTAATGTGTGCCTTTAGATTATTTTTTCCTGAGGTAGAAATTAATTTATCTACAAGAGAATCACCTTATTTTAGAGATAATATTTTACCTATTATGGTTAATAATATTAGTGCTGGATCTTCTACACAACCTGGAGGATATTCCAAAGAAAAAAATGAATTACAACAATTTGAACTTAATGATCATCGAAGTCCAAATGAAATGATTGAAGTAATTCAAAATTCTGGATTACAACCAGTTTGGAAAGATTGGGATAATTATTTAGGTAATGATTAGTATGTTTATTGAATATAATTTACAATTTTTTTATTTATTATTATTAAATTAATAATAATATATTTTATTAATATAAATATATATTTCTATAAAATATAGAAAATTTTTTTATAAAATAATTTTGTTAACACTTGTATATGTTATTATGTATTTAATTCAAATACAATTTTAATATATTTTATTAATTTTTTTGTTGATTTTTTTCTAAAAAATTCTTAAACGATTCCTTTCAAAAGTAAAATACTTTTATTAAATATAAAAAATATTGTAAATTATATAAGTAAAAATCATAATATTTCTTTAAAAAAATATTATTTATATTAAAGATGTACGCTAAAAATTAAAAAATTGGTAAATACTATAAAATATAAGGTGATAATATAAAATGAAGCGTGCTGTTATAACAGGTTTAGGTATAATATCTAGTATTGGAAATAATAAAAAGGAAGTTTTAAATTCCTTAAAAAAAGGATGTTCTGGAATTAGATTTTCTAAAGAATTTAAAGAAATGGGATTAAGAAGTCATGTTTGGGGTAATATTCAATTAGAGAAGAATGAAATTAAGTCTCAAATAGATAGAAAAATATTGCGTTTTATGAGTGATTGTTCTATTTATGCATATTTAGCAATGAAAGAAGCAATCAAAGATTCAAAATTAAATAAAAAAGACATATCTAATATTCGTACTGGAATTATTGTAGGATCAGGTGGGGGATCACCGAGAAATCAAGTAGCTGGTTCTGATGGAATGAGAAAAAAAGGATTACGTGGAGTAGGTCCTTATATGGTTACTAAAGCAATGGCTTCAGGTATTTCTGCATGTTTAGCTACTCCTTTTAAAATTAAAGGAGTAAACTATTCAATTAGTTCAGCTTGTTCTACTTCAGCTCATTGTATAGGTCATGCATTAGAATTAATTCAATTAAAAAAGCAAGATATTATCTTTGCTGGAGGTGGAGAAGAAGTAACATGGGAATTGACTTGTGAGTTTGATGCAATGGGTGCGTTATCTACAAAATATAATGATTTTCCAGAGAAATCTTCTCGTACTTATGATCAAAATAGAGATGGTTTTGTTATAGCTGGGGGTGCAGGAATAATAGTAGTTGAAGAATTAGAACATGCTTTAAATAGAAACGCTCATATTTATGCAGAAATTATTGGTTATGGAGCAACATCCGATGGATATGATATGGTTACTCCATCAGGAGATGGAGCAGTAAGATGTATGAAAATTGCATTAATTAATGCAGAAAAAATTGATTATATCAATACTCATGGTACTTCTACTCCAATTGGAGATACGAAAGAGTTAGAAGCTATTATTAAAGTTTTTGGAATAAATAATATTCCGGTTATTTCTTCAACAAAATCAATGACAGGCCATGCTTTAGGAGCTGCAGGGGTTCATGAAATAATATATAGCCTATTAATGTTAGAATATGGATTTATTGCTCCTAGCATTAATATTGAAATTTTAGATAAAAAAGCTAGAGGTATTAATATAATAAAAAAACCAATTAATTATTCGTTAAATACTATCATGTCTAATAGTTTTGGTTTTGGAGGAACAAATGTTTCATTAGTAATCAAAAAATATTCATGAGTTGAGTGACTGTAATATAAATGTGTTTTAGTTTTAAGAATAAAAATTTATAATAAAATTATTAGATGGTATAATAATATAATGAAAATAGTTATCATTGGTGGAGGAATAGTTGGTGCTTCATTAGCAATTGCTATTTCAAATTTTAGTAAAAATTTAATAGAAATTGAATTAATTGAGCAAAAAACAAAAGATCAATTATTTAATATTATTGAATCTCGAACAATTATTTTTTCTTATACTACATATAAGAAACTAAATGAAATAGGATTATGGTTTCAATTAAAAAAATATGTTCATCCAATTATTGATTTTAATTTTTCTGAATATGAAAGTTTTTTTGATTTAAATATTAAATCTGATGATTATTTAATTCCAGCTTTTGGTTATACAATAAAATTGAGAGATATGAATTTTTGTATCTTTAATATTTTAAAAAATAAAAAAAATGTTAGTTTATATTATTCATCTAAAGTAGTAGACATAAAATATGATCTTAACTATGTTTATATAAAATTAGATTCTGGTATTTCTTTATCTGGAAATTTATTAATATCAGCTCATGGAAGTGATTTAATTCAGAATATAAATAGAGATATTATCTATATAAAAAAAAAATATAGGCAATATGCTATTATTGCAAATATTTTAACTCAGAAATATTTTTCAAAAAAAGCATTCGAAATCTTTATAAAAAATGATCTTATTTCTTTATTTCCTATGAAAAATCAATTTTATTCTTTAATTTGGTCACATTCAATGAACAAAAATGATTTTTTAGTTAAAAAAAATAATTTTTTTTTAACTAATTTAGAAAAATATTTAGAAAAAAAATTAGGTAAAATTAAATTAATAGAAAATATTCATTTTGTTCCATTATTTTACATGTATGCAAAAAAAATTATTAGTCATCGTTTAGTTTTAATTGGTAATGCTGCACAAACTTTACATCCAATTGGAGCACAAGGATTTAATCTTAGTATGCAGGATATTGTATTACTTTCGAATATAATATCGAATGCAAGTAAAAACGGAAAAGATATTGGAGAATATATATTTTTAAATCAATATCAAGAACAAAGACATTGTGATAGAATGAAAGTCTTATTCTTAATAGATCAATTAGTTTCTTTATTAATAAATAAAAATTTTTTTTCTTCTATATATAAGAAATTATTATTTTTTTCTATTCAAAATTCATCAATTGTTCAAGATTTTTTTGTTTATTTTGGGTTAGGATGGAAAATATAGTATTTATAAAAAATTAATAGTAAATTTATGTGTTTATTTGATTTAGTTATTGTAGGTAATGATATCAGTGGATTAATTTTAACTTATTCATTAATAAAATCTAACATTTTTAAAATAGGTTTAATATGTGAATCGTGTTTATTATCTTCTAAATTGATCGAAAATAATGAGTTTTTTAACTTAATTAATATTAATATTTTAGATAAATCTATCCTAAATAAATTAGGAATATGGAATTTTATTAACAATCAATTTGAAGGTAAATATAGACTTATAAAAATTTTAAAAACAAAAAATTTTAATAATGTTATTTTCGATTGCAGTTTGTATAATATATCACATTTTGGTTTCGTTTTTAATAAAGAAAAATTGACAAATTCTTTATTTAGTTTAATTAAAAAAGATTCTAAAATTTCTATTTTTTATGATTTTATAAATACAATAGTATGGAAAAAAGAAATGGTATCTATTTATTTAAATAAAGGTAATGTAATAAAGACAAAATTAATCATTGCTGCGGATGGTTATGAATCAAAAATAAAAAATTTTGAAAATATACCTTCTTTTTTCTATAGAAAGGATTCTAGTATATTAACTACAATAATTAATCATGAAATTAAACATAAAGATACTTTATATAAAATTATTGAGAATAAAAATAGAATACTTTATTTTTTTCCATTAAGTCATCAAAATAAATCTTTATTAATATGGGTTTTGCCTAAATTAAAAGCATTGAAATATAAAAATATAAAACAATCATTTTTTGAAAAAAAAATTAGTATTTTAAATGATATGCAATTGGGATATTGCAAGTTAATTAATGGTATATCTAATATTCCTTATGTATTGCAATATTCAAAAAAGTTTATTTCAAATCGTTTGATATTATTAGGTAATTCATCTTATCAAATTGGCTATACAGAAATGTTTGATATAAATTTTAGACTAAATGAAATAAAAATGTTAAGAAATAAATTAATTCAATTAAAAACAGAAAATAAAGATATAGGACATTTTTTTTATTACAGAGAATATTCTAAAGAAATAAGATATCAATCAATAATGAATGTTATTAAGCATAAAATATTCAATAAAATTCTTTTATCTAATTTAATTTTTAATCAAAAAAATTTAGAAATAATTAATTTTTTTTTCAATTTAAAGATAAAAAATAAAATAAAATTTCTAAATTTTTTAATTAAAATTTAAGTTCTTAATTTATTAAAAATTATGTTATTTAATATAATTCTTAATAAGAAAAAGTAATTTTTTTAACGTTCCTTTATTATTATGCAATGTATTAAAAGCTTGTTTTCCATAATAAATTCTTGCTTTTTTATTGGATATGAAAAATTTAATTTTTTCCATTAATTTATATTTGTCATAAGTAATAAATAATCCATTGTTTTTTTTTAATTTTTTACAAATTTCTTTAAAATTATAATTGTACGGTCCTATTAGTATGGGTAATTTATGTACTGCAGCTTCTAAAGGATTATGTCCTCCAATATTTACTAGACTTCCTCCTATAAATGCTAAATCAGCAATACCATACAATAAAGTTAATTCTCCAATTGAATCTCCTAAAACTACTTGAGTGTTAGAACTTGGATGTTTTTGTTCACTTCTACAAATTAATTTAAATTTTTTTTGAATTAATTCTTTAACTTTTTTAAATCTTTGAGGATGACGTGGTACTAAAATTAATAATAATTTAGGATAATATTTTAATAAATTTTGATGTATTTTAAGAATAATTTTTTCTTCGTTTTCATGTGTACTTCCTGCTATCCATATAAATCTATTTATACCCCATATTTTTTTTATTTTTTTTGCTTTTTTTAATAAATCTTTATTTATAGAAATGTCAAATTTTATATTCCCATGGATACATATTTTTTTTTTTGGATATCCAAGTTCAATAAAATTTTTTTTATCTTCCATGCTTTGTGCACTAATAAAAGTAATTTTTTTAATAATTTTTTTAAAAAAATTAGCTAATTTTTTATATTTTTTTGTTGTTTTATTAGATAGACGTGCATTTGCTAAGATTAAAGGAATATTTTTTTTATTAATTTGATAAATTAAATTAGGCCATAACTCTCTTTCCATAATAATGATTAATTTTGGATTTGTTTTATTCAAAAAGCGATATACAGCACCTTTTAGATCATAAGGTAAATAAATATGATCAATATTATTTTTTTTTTTAAAAATAGCTGTTATATAATTTGAACTACTTGGTGTAGTAGTAGTAATAATTATTGAAATTGATGGATAAAGATAATTAATTTTTTTAATCAATGGTATTACTGATAATGTTTCACCTAAAGATACACAATGTATGACTATACCATTTTGATAAAATTTTTTTTTGAAATAAAATCCATATCTTTCATTAATTCTTTTAAAATAAATAGGAAATTTTATTCCATTAAAAAATAAATGTAATAAAAAAAAAGGCTGTATTAAATATATTAGAAATTGATATACAAAAAATATCATAATATTTTTATATTTTTAAGAATTAAATAAATGGATTGTTTTATATTATATTATTAAATTTTTCAATAATTTATTAAATACTTTTTCTGGTTTTATAGAACTCATTTGATTGTTTTTTGAGACAATTCTAATTTGATTTTTTCCAAAACAACCTATTAATTTTGGATCAGTTGGACCATATAAAATAATATTTAATTTTTTTAAGGCAGATGTTAAATGACTGAGTCCTGTATCTACAGAAACAACAGCTTTTGATTCAATAATATATTTGGCAATATCATTTAATGATAATTTAGAAAGTATTTCTGTATTATTTAAACCAAAAGATATTTTTTTCGCTTGTTGATATTCTTCTTGAGAATACCAAGGAATTTTAACATCTAAATTATAATTAGATAATAAATAGATTAATTTATTCCAATGTTTTACAGGCCAATGTTTGTCAATACTTGTTGTAGCATGAAATATTATGATATAGGATTTTTTTGAACATGCATGGTAATTGAATTTAAATAAATTTAAAAAATGTTTCATAATGTTAAATTTTGGATTTGAATTTGGTTTTTTATATTTTAAACTTTTAGCAAATAATAATCTTGTACGTTCAATAGCATGTTGATTTTTATCAATAAAATAAGAAAAGTTATAAAATAAGCTTACAAATAATTCTTTTGAACTTTTCCAATCGTATCCATGCTTGATTCCATTCGCATGACGAGTAATTAATAAAGTACTTTTTAATAATCCTTGTGCATCAATGATGCTATCATATTGTATTTGTTTTAATTGGGAATAAAATATATGACGTTCTTTAATGACTTTTTTTGAAAACCATTTTTTTTTCCAACGACGAATAGAAACAGGTATTACTTTATTTACAGAAGAATGCCATTTTGGTATTAAGACAAAATCTTCTTCAATAACCCAATCAAACGAAATATTTGAAATTATTGAAGATGCATCTGTTAAGGATGGTAAAGTATGTAGTATATCTCCCATAGAAGAAATTTTAACTATTAAAATTTTCATTTTTTAACCAAAGAGTTGAATATTTTTAAATACTTCTTCAGGTTTGATATTAATAAAATTTTTGTGATATTTTTTTTTGTTTTGTACTATATTGTCAAATTTATTTTTCGATGTAATAATTCTAATTTTTTTTGATAATGGTGGATTTTTTTCAGGATTAGTTGTACCATATATTGCGACTATAGATTTGTTTAATGCAGCTGAGATATGCATTAATCCAGAATCATTTGTAACAACTATATTACAAATATTTAATAAAATTATGACTTCTTTTAATGAAGTTTTTCCAGTTAAATCTATACAATTTTTTTGATTATGATATGGAATCAAAGAACAAATTTTTTTGGATAAAAGTATATCTTTTTTACATCCAAATAAAATAATTTGATATAAATTAGTGTCTAACAAAAGTTTTGCTAATGTAGCAAAATGATAAAATGGCCAACATCTATTTATTCCTGATGCAGAATGTGGACAAAAACCAATAATATTTTTTTTTGTAAAAATTTTAAATTTTTCTTTTATTTTTTTATTACTTTTTTTAATTTTAATTGATGGCCATAATATTGGTTTTGGAATATCTTCAGCACAATTAATTGTTTTTTTTTTGTACGCTAGTGTTCCATATTTTTCTGCTGTTTTAAATGTAAATTTTTTTTTGTAAGTTCTAATATCGTTTAATATACCGTATCTCATTTCTCCTATCCATCCAGTTCTAATCGATATTTTAGCAAACATGGGTATTATGGCAGATTTAAAAGAATTTGGTAATATAAATGCTTGATTATAAATATTATTTCTTAATAATTTTCCTATTTTGTATCTTTTAGTTATTTCTAATTTTCCATGTTTCAAGTTAACTATAATAATTTTATTTATTTCAGGAAAATAGTTTAACAGTTCTGCACAGTATGGAATGGTAATTACATGAATTTCTGAATTAGGATTATTTTTTTTAAAAGTTCTATAGAAGCTTTGTGACATCATTGTATCACCTATCCATGATGGACTAATAACTAATATTTTCATGTTTTTTTTTATTTAGCCATTGAATATATTCAATTATACCTTGTTCAATTTTTTTAAAAGGTTTTGAGTAGCCTATATGTCTTAATTTATTTAAATTTGCTTTCGTAAAAATTTGATATGTTTTTTTTAAATTTTTAGGAATTGGAAAATATTCTATTGATATATTTTTTTTATTGTATATTTTTTTTATTATTTTTGCAATGTTTTCTATAGATTGTGCCTTACCTGTTCCACAATTAAATATTCCAGAAATTTTTTTTTTCCAACACCATAAATTTACTGATATTACGTCATCTATATATATGAAATCACGTTTAAAAATATGACTATTTTTAAACAATTTTATTTTATTTTCATAATTAATAGATTGGTTAATTTGAAATATAATACTTGCCATATTTTTTTTATGGTTTTCATAAGGACCATAAACATTAAAATATCTCAATCCACAAATTTGTGATTTACTTTTTGGAATAGTTTTTATGACATATTGATCAAATAATAATTTTGAATATCCATAAATATTTAATGGTTTTTCGTTTTGATTATCTTCAATCAATTTTTTTTTAGAATTACCATAAACAGCTGCTGAAGATGCATATAAAAAAGGAATATTATTTTCAACTGCATATGTTAATAATATTTTTGAATATTCATAATTATTATTCATCATATATGTTCCATTAGATTTTGTTGTTATTGTACATGCTCCTTGATGAAAAATTACTTTTATATTAGGTAAATATTTTTTTTCTAAAATATTAAATAAAAATTTTTTTTTATCTAAGAAATCCATAATTTTACAGTTAATTAAATTATGAAATTTATAGCTTTTTTTTAAGTTATCAATAACAAGGATATTATCATATCCTTTTTGATTTAATTTTTTTATTAAATTATTACCTATAAATCCTGCTCCACCAGTAACTAAAATCATTATATTCCTCTTATATAAATTAATGTAGTTTCTATATTCTTATAAATAAGTATTTTTATTTGTGTATTTAATATATTTATGGTATAAATATCAAGCAATTTTTTTATTAGTTGGGAGATATTTATAAATAGCACTATATGCTGTATAATATATTAAAACGGTCAGGTCTGGAAAGAAGCAGCCATAGTATGATTAGTACAGGTATATAAAAATATTTATATATCTCCCTTATTTTTTATTTTCCATAAAATTTTTTTTTATTAAAAATTAATAAATAATTTTTAATAGAAATTTTTTTGCTTTTTTTGTTTTTGGAGAAATAAAAAAGTCTTTTTTATTAGTATCTTCTAAAATTTTTCCTTTATCCATAAAAATTATTCGATCGGCTATTTTTTTCGCGAAATTCATTTCATGTGTGACTATGATCATAGTCATGCCTTGTTTAGCTAATTCTTCTATCATATCTAATATTTTTTTAATCATTTCAGGGTCTAATGCTGATGTTGGTTCATCAAATAACATAACATGAGGTTGCATACATAATGCTCTTACAATTGCAATTCTTTGTTTTTGTCCTCCAGATAATTGTGAAGGAAATTTATATATTTGGTTTATTAAACCAACACGATTTAAAAGTTCTGTTGCCATTTTTTTTGCAGAAATTTTATTTTTTTTTAAAACTTTCATTGGTCCTAATATAAGATTATCTATAATAGATAGATGAGGAAATAATTCTGAATTTTGTAGTACCATCCCAACCATGGAACGTATTTTTGTTAAGTTTGTTTTTTTATCATGAATGGATATATCATTAATATATATTTCCCCTTTTTGAATATTTTCTAATCCATTTACAGTTTTAATTAATGTAGATTTTCCTGAACCAGAAGGTCCACAAATAACAATTATTTCTCCTTTTTTTAAATGTATCGAGCAATCATTTAATACTTGAAATTTATTATACCATTTAGAAATATTTTTTATATGAATCATCTTTAATTTTTTTTTATAAATAAGTTATTGTATAATAACTTTTTTTTATATTATTTTAGTCATTTTTTATTTATTAAAATAGAAATAATTAAAAAAAACAAAGTAATTAACCATATTGGTAGTGATCCGAAATAAAAATATGGTGTTTCTCCAATGGTTCCTACAATATCAGAATATAATATTCCAGAAATGAATTGAGGTAAAATATTTTTTATTTGTCCATTTGCATTAATAATTCCTGTAATACCATTATTTGAAACTCTAATAAGAGGTCTTCCTAATTCTAATGCACGCATTCTTGCCATTTGAAAATGTTGATGTGGTCCAATAGAATTTCCAAACCAACTATCGTTTGATAAAGTTAATAATATATCTGTATTTTTTTTAAAGTTGTCTCTTATTTGTTTAGAAAAAATTATTTCGTAACATATACTAGAAGAAAAATAAATATTTTTTACAATTAGTTGATTTTGTTTATATTTACCTGGAATAAAATTTGATTGTGGTATTTTAACAAATGAAATTTTATTTTTAATTGGAATAAATTCTCCAAAAGGTACAAGATGGTATTTTTTATAACGATTTTTAGTAGGATAATGATATGGTGTTTCATCTCCTAGTACAATAATACTATTAAAATATTGATTTTTATTTGATTCTATAATTCCAGTAATTAAGCTGGTTTTTTTATTTCTTAAAATTAAATCTAAATTAGTTAAAAATTCATTATTTTCTAATTCATTAGATGGAATTGCAGATTCTGGCCAGATAATAATATCTACTTTAGATAAGTAATATTTTGATAGATTTAAATATTTTTCTTTTATTTTTTTTATAAAATCATGGTTCCATTTTAATTTTTGAGGTATATTACCTTGAACTAATGCAATTGTAGCTTTTTTTTTTGGATTTTCAATATACCATTTATATTCTTTAAAAAATTTAGATGAAAATAGAAGTATTAAACTGATAAAAAATACAAAAAATCTTTTTTTTATAAGTGAAAATATTATTAATCCACTAATTATCATTAGTAAAAATGTAATCATTTCTACACCAAATATTGGTGCAATGTATTTTAATGGTCCATCAATTTGTGTATATCCAAATTGCAACCAAGAAAATCCTGTAAATAATGAACTTCTAATATATTCAATAATTTGCCATATACTAGGGGATGCAAATATAAAACGTGTAATTTTAGTATTTTTAAAAAAAAAATTTATTAAAAACGAAAATATAGCAGGATAAAGTGATAAATAAATAATTAAAATAGAGATTAAAATAATATTAACAATAAATAAATTATCACTAAAATTTGATATACTGATATAAATCCAAGAAATACCATATCCAAAAAAACCTATTCCCCAAAAAAAACCTATTAATGTTGATTCTTTTAAAGAATTAGAATATAAAAGTATTAATTGTAATCCACATAAAGAAAAAATACTACAAAACCAGATATTGTAAGGTGCAAATGATTTGATACCGATTATGCCAAATAATATTGCATAAAAGAATTTGAAAAAATTTTTTTTATATATATGATACATATAAAAGTAAATTTAATTAATTTAATCAAATATTGATTTTAAAATATCATTTATAGTGATTATTCCTGATATTTTTGCATTTTTATTAATAAGAATAGCTATGTTATTATGTTTTTCAGTTCCAAATTTTTGAAATAATAAATCAACTCGTTTATTTTCTGGTATAATAATAACTGGTTTTAATATTTTATATAAAAAAAATTTTTTTTTTGTATATACATATTTTAAAAGATCTTTTGCTTTGATTATTCCTTTAATATAATTTTGATGAATTACTGGAAAATATGAATATTTATTTTTAATAATAATATTTAAATATTCATCAAAAGTTTGATTGGTATTTAATAAAATGATTTTTTTTTTAGTATTTATAATGTTTTTTAATTTTTTATGAGATATTTTTATTATTCCCTTGATAATTTTTCTAGTATCTAAGTCAATAATATCTTGATATTCTATATATTTTTTATAATTTATATATTTTTGTTTAATTTTTTCAATAGTGTTCATGTTTGAAATTTACAAAATATATTATTTTTATTTTAAATATTTTATATTTTTTTTTAAAGTATTATTTTAATTGATATGGATTATGATAATTTATTTTTTTCATAATTTTTATTTCAAGATTTTTCATTTTTTTGTATTCGTATTGAGTTAAATGATGATAACCGAAAATATGTAAACATCCATGTATAATCATATGTGCATAATGTGCATTAATTTTTTTTTTTTGTATAAATGCTTCTTTTTCTATAATTTTATGACATAAAACTAGATCACCAATATGATTTTTAATCAAAAAATTATCATTGATTGGTCCTAAATAAAAAGATAATATGTTAGTTGGTTTATTTTTTTTTTTATATTTAATATTTAAATCTTTTATTTCTTTAATTTCAACGATACGAATTGTTAATTCAATGCTTTTTTTAAAAAAATTAAAAATTGTTTTTACCCAATTATTTATTTGTTTTTTTTTAGGTAAGTTTTGATATTTTTTACATATATATTGTATGTTTAGTTTTTTTTTCAATTGATAAATTTAATATCAGAATTTATTTAATAATCAATAGTATTTATTTTTTTATATATATTTATTTCAATATTTTCTTCCTATATAATCATATATTAAAAATAAAAAAAATAAAATTTTTTTTCTGAATTATTTTTTTTAAAAAATTTGTTATTATGTGATAGGAAATATTTTATGAATATGCAAATTATTTTTGACAATTATTATTATTTATTTTTCGGTAATTTTCCTCATGGTGTTTTAAAAGGTGCATCATTAACATTAATTATTAGTATTTTGTCTGGATTGTTTTCTTTTTTTTTTAGGTATTATTAATGGAATCGGTTTAATATTTTTAAAAGGATTTTTAAGAAGTTTTTTAAATATTATTTTATTTTTTTTTCGTTCTGTTCCAATAATTATGTTAATATTTTGGATTTATTTTTTATTTCCATTAATATTTAAAATTAACATTTCAGGAATATTTAGCATTATTTTTGTATTATCTTTGGTGTTTGGTGCGTATTTTGGTAAAATTATCCAAACAGGTATTTCATCGATTGGAAGATCACAATGGAATGAAAGTTTAGCTTTAGGTTTAAAATATACTGATATTTTATTATATATTATTTTCCCTCAAGTCTTTAAAATGATGTTTCCTTCTTTTATTAATCAATGGATTGCTTTAATTAAGGATACTTCTTTATCATATATTATTGGAGTAGAAGAGTTATCTTTTGTAGCAAATCAAGTAAATAATAGAGAAATGGTTTATCCTGTAGAAATTTTTTTATTTGTTTCTTTTATATATTTTATTTTTTGTTTTTTTACAGAAAAAATTTTAAAATTTATTATTTTTCCAAAATTTAAAATAATAAATTTTAAAAAATGATATTTTTATTTTATGCCGAAGATCGGAATCGAACCGATATACCTTAAAAGGTGGTTGATTTTGAATCAACTGCGTTTACCAATTTCGCCACTTCGGCATAAAATAAAAATTAAATCACTATTTTACTTTTTAATATTATATATAAAAAAATAATATTTTTAAATTTTTTTTTAAAACTTTCCTAAAAAAATGAAAAAAAATGTTGTTGTATTAGTCAATCATGGTTCTCCTTCTTCTTTTAAAAAAAGAGATGTTTTCAATTATTTAAGAAATTTTTTAATTGATCCTAAAGTGATTAAAATATCTAAATTTGTATGGATTCCATTATTGTATTTTTTTATACTGCCTTTTCGTGTATTTAAAATTTGTAAATTTTATAAATCTATTTGGACAAAATTTGGATCACCTTTAATGATGAATAGTTTGAAGCAAAAAGAATTTTTATTAAATTATTTTAAAAATACATCTGTAAGAATAGGGATGAGTTATGGAAAGCCGTTTTTATCTGAAATTTTAAAGAAAATTTTAAAAGATAATACAATAGAAAAATTAATCATCTTACCTTTGTATCCTCAATATTCTTCTACAACTACAGGTTCAGTATTTAAAAAAATATCTGAAATTATGAATAAATATTATACAATTCCAGAAATTCATTTTATTCGTAGTTATGCTTCTAATCCACATTATATTTATGCATTAAAAAAAACAATAGAAAAAAGCTTTTTAAAATATGGAATACCTGAAAAACTAATTATATCATATCATAGTATTCCAATTTCATATGTAAAAAAAGGAGATATTTATTTAAAAGAATGTCAATTAACTTCTAATTTATTAATTCAATCTATTTCTTTATCGAAAGAAGATATTATCATTAGTTATCAATCAAATTTTAAATTTTATTCTTGGTTAAAACCTTATACAGAAAATATTTTAAAAAAATTAGCAAAAAAGGGTGTTAAAAAGGTACAGGTAATATGCCCAGGTTTTTCTGTAGATTGTTTAGAAACATTAGAAGAAATATCAATGAGAAATAAAAAAATCTTTTTATCTCTTGGAGGAAAAGATTATCGATACATACCTGCATTAAATTTTTCGAAGGATAGTATTTCTTTAATAAAAGAAATCATTAAACCTTACATTCAAGAAAAATAATTATGTTTTGTCGATTTTTTTTAAAACATTTTTTAAAGATTTTTGAATATTAATAATAGAATTATTAGCATTAATGATATGATAAAAATACTTATAAAATAAGTATTTTTTTCTATAAATTTTAATTAATGGTTTTGTAAATTTTTTATATTGTTCTATTCTATCTTTTATAGAAGATATTTTGTCATCTGTACGTAAGATTAAATCTTCTCCAGTAATATCATCTTTATTTTTTTTTATAGGTGGATTTAACGTTTTATGATATGTTCTTCCAGATGATTGATGTATTAGTCTACCATTAATGCGGTCAAAGATGTTTTTTTCTGAAATATATAATTCAATAATATAATTAAGATTAATATTGAGATCTTCTAAATATTTAGCTTGTATTATTGTTCTTGGAAATCCATCTAAAATAAATCCATTTTTACAATCTTGTTTTTTTAATCTTTTTTTTATTAAGTCACAAATAAATTGATCTTCTACTAATTGACCTTTAGAAATTATTTTTTTGTTTCTTTCATTTGATATTGTTCTTAACATATCCCCAGTTGAAATATGTGGAAAATGGTATTTTTTAAATATAAAATTTGCATGAGTTCCTTTTCCAGATCCAGGTGGTCCTAAAATAATAATATGCATATATTTTCTCTTAAAAAATTATGTCATTTAAATAAAAATTAATTATTATTTAATAATAATTTATTAACTTTTTTTATAAATGAGTTAATATCATCTAAACTATTTTGTTCTATTAACAATGCTTGTTCAAATAACATTGAAATATATTCATTAAATAATGAGTCATTTTTAATATTATTTATTTTTTGTATTAATGGATGATTAAAATTTATTTCGAAGTTGTATAAAATTTTTTTTGTTGATTGTCCGACTGTTGATAACAACTTAGCCATTTGTGTACTCATATCATCATGATCTGTAGTTAAAATTACTGGAGTTTCAGTTAATCGATTTGTGATTTTTACATCTTTTACTTTTTTTTCTAAAATTTTTTTTACTTTTTTTATGAAATTTTCTGTTTCGTTATTAGAAATTTTATTTTTTTCTATTTCTTTTTGATTGATTGATTCTAAAGAAATATTATTTTTTGTAACAGATTGTAATTCTTTATCTTTAAATTTTGGTAAATAACTAATTAACCATTCATCAATTCTATCAAAAAGTAAAAGTACTTCAATATTGTTTTTTTTAAAAAATTCTAAATGTGGACTATTTTTTGCTGAAAGATAATTATCTGCTGTAATATAGTAAATTTTTTTTTGATTATGATTCATTCTTTGAATATAATTCTCAAGAGAAACATTTTGGATTTCATTATTATTGTAAGTAGAAGAAAATCTTAATAATTTTAATATTTCATCTTTATTTGCAAGATCTTCAGCTGGACCTTCTTTGAGTATTAATCCAAATTCTTTCCAAAATTTTTGATATTTGTCAGGTTGATTTTCGGATAATTTTTTTAATATTTTCAATATTTTTTTAGTTAAAGAGTTGCGTATTGAATTTACGATTGGATTATTTTGTATAATTTCTCTTGAAATATTTAATGGTAGATCTTTTGAATCAATTAAGCCTCGAATAAATCTTAAATATCCAGGAATAAATTGCTCTGCTTCTTCCATTATTAATACTCGATTGATATATAATTTCAAACCGTATTTGTGATCACGGTTCCATAAATCAAAAAGTGATTTTTTTGGTATGTAAATTAAACTAATATATTGATGTTGCGTACTTTCAACTTTATTATGTAACCATAGCAAAGGATCATTATAATCATTTGTTAAATTTTTATAAAATTCTATGTATTCTTTTTCACTAATTTTTTTTGGATTTTGATCCCACAATGTTTGTGCTTTATTTATTTGATCCCAACTGATATTATTTTTATTCTTTTTATCTATATTTTTAATTTTAATTGGAAAAGCAATATGATCAGAATATTTTTGTATAATTAACCGTATTTTTGTATCTTCTAAGAAATCTTTTTCTTGATCTTTTAAATATAAAATTACATCTGTTCCTCGATTATCTTTAACTTCATTTGAAATAAAATACTCTCCTTGTCCATCAGATTCCCAATATACTCCTTGATTAGAAGGATTTCCAGCTGCTTTTGTTTTTACAATTACCTTTTTAGATACAATAAAAGAGGAATAAAATCCAACACCAAATTGTCCAATTAATTGTTGATTTTTGGATTGTTTTTGATCTAGAGATTTTAAAAATTCTTTTGTTCCTGATTTTGCAATTGTTCCTAAATTTTTAATTATTTCATCTTTAGTCATTCCAATTCCATTATCAGAAATACAAATTGTTTTCATTTTCTTATCAACTTCAATATTAATTTCTAATTTAGAATTATTTTCATATAATTTAGGATTGGATATTGCTTTGAATCTTAATTTATCTAATGCATCAGATGCATTAGAAATTAATTCTCTTAAAAATATTTCTTTATTAGAATATAAAGAATGAATCATTAAATGTAGTAATTGTTTTACTTCAGATTGGAAATTATAAATTTCTTTTTTATTCATATTAGTCAATTAGCCTTTTAAAATTAAATATCTGAAATTTATATTGGGTTTTTTAAAGAGATTTCAAGATTAATTATATTTTAATATAAATTATTTAAATAATTTAATATATAACTGATTAAATTAAAAAGGAATTTTTAATCCAGGAATAAATGGAATATTTGTTGATATATTTTTCATTTTTTCTTTTTGTATTTGATCTATACGACGTACAGCATCATTAAATGCCGCAACAATTAAATCTTCTAATATTTCTTTTTCATCTAAAAGTAAACTAGGATCAATATTAATTTTTTGGCAATAATGAGTTCCATTGATTGTAATTTTAACTAATCCTGCACCAGATTCTCCTGTAACTTTTATTTTTGACATTTCTTCTTGTGTTTTTTTTATTTTTTCTTGCATTTCTTGAGCACGTTCTATAAAACTTGATAAAGTATTTTTGTTAAACATGATTTTTTCTCTATTAATTAAATTATCAATTTTTATCATATTTAAATTTAAAATTAAATATTTTTAATGGTTTAAATACGAATATTTTCAATGTTTATATCAAAAAAATCACAAATCATTTTTATTTCTAAATTTTTTTTTATGATTTCTTGTATTTTTTGAATATTTTGTAATCTTAATGAAAATTCTGATGTTATTAAATTTTGTTTTTTTTCGTTTAAAATTTTTTTATTACTTGATTGATTAGAATTAATTAAATGTTTTTTAAAAAAATTATTTGTATTTTTTAAATCAGATTTTATTATAAATGTTTTTTTTTTAAAATTATATTTGTCTTGTTTTATTTGATTTTTAATTTTAATTTGTTTTTCTAGTTCATCAATTTTTTCATTAATTTTTTTTTTATTGTATGTTTTTGGTTTTGAAATTTTTAATGTTGTTTCATAAACATCTTTTTTTGTAATTGTTTGTTTTTTGATATTAGTACTATGTTGCAACGCACGTAGTAAAACCATTTCTATTCCTATTTTTTCTTCTGGAGCAAATGGTAATTCTTTTCTTCCCATAAGCATTATTTGATAATATTTTTGTAAATCGTGAGGGTCAATAATTTTTGTTAATTGATGTAATTTTTGTTCTATTTTTGATGTATTTTTCTTTATGATTATGGGAATTATTTGCATTATTGCTATACGATGTAGTATTGAAGATATTGAAATTAATATATTTTCTAAATTAAAATTTTTTAAATATAATTTTTCAATTAATTCCATCATTTTATTTCCATTATTTTTTACAATAGATTCAATTATTGTAAGTACTTCTTCATCTTTTAAAATACCTAAAATATTACTTATAATTTCATAGGATATAGTATTATCTTTAGATACCATAATACATTGTTCTAGTAGTGTTAGTGCATCTCTTAAACTACCTTTTGCATGGTATGAAATTGTTTCACAGGATAATTCATCTATAATAATTTTTTCTTTATTTGTGATGTATTTGATTTGTTCTGTTATTTGTTTTGTATTTATAACATTTAAATGCAATTGTAAACAACGAGACAATATTGTTTCAGGAATTTTTTCTGGTTCTGTAGTTGCTAATAAAAATTTGATATGTTTTGGAGGTTCTTCTAAGATTTTTAGTAGTGCATTAAAACTATATCTTGAAAGCATATGTACTTCATCAATTAAATAAATTTTAAATCTACTTGTGTTTGTTTTATACTGGGCGTTATCTAACAACTCTCTAATATCTTCAACTTTACTGCGTGATGCACCATCAATTTCAATCACATCCATAGATTTACATTCTTGAATTTCAATACAATTAATACATTGATTGCAAGGATTTTTAGTAATTCCTGTTGTACAATTTAATGCTTTTGCAAATATTCTTGTGATTGTAGTTTTTCCTACACCTCTTGTTCCAGAAAATAAGTATGCATGATGTAATCTTTTTCTATCTAAACTATTCTTTAATGCGTTTAAAATTTGATTTTGTCCAATTATATCATCAAATTTTTTAGGTCTCCATTTACGTGCTAAAATTTCATATGTCATATTATTAAAAAAATTTAATTTAAATAATGTTTTATTTTTAGATAATATTTTATCTAATTTAGACATATTAATCTATTTAAATTATTTTTATTATAAAAATCTAATTTGATATTGAATAATATGATAAAAAATTGTTATTAATATTTAATTAAAATTAAAATTTTTTTTTGGAAATAATTAATATTATGGATAAAAAATATCAAGCAAAAAAAATAGAAAAATATGTTCAATTATATTGGAAAAATAAAAAAACTTTTGAAGTATCAGAAAATAGTCACAAAAAAAAATATTATTGTTTATCAATGTTACCCTATCCTTCTGGACATTTACACATGGGACATGTACGTAATTATGTTATTACTGACGTGATTGCTCGTTATCAACGTATGTTAGGAAAAAATGTTTTACATCCTATGGGATGGGATGCTTTTGGTTTACCAGCAGAAAATGCTGCAATTGAATCTAATATTTCGCCAGATTCCTGGACTTATTTAAATATTCAATATATGAAAAAACAATTAGAAAATTTGGGTTTAAGTTATGATTGGAAAAGAGAAATTATTACGTGTAACCCAAATTATTATCGTTGGGAACAATGGTTTTTTATTCAATTGTATAAAAAAGGATTAGTATATAGAAAAAAATCTTTAGTTAATTGGTGTTCAAATGATGCTACTGTTTTAGCGAACGAACAAGTTATAAATGGTAATTGTTGGCGTTGTAATACTCCTGTAGTTTATAAGAAAATTCCTCAATGGTTTATAAAAATTACTAAGTATGCTGATGAATTGTTAGATGGGTTAGATCAACTTCATGAATGGCCAGAAGATGTTAAGGCTATGCAACGTAATTGGATTGGTCGATCAAAAGGTTTTGAGATTCAATTTGAAATCATTAATTCTAATAAAAAAATAGTAATTTATACTACAAGACCAGATCTTTTTATGGGTATAACATATATTGCTATTTCGCCTTTTCATAAATTTTCTATTTATTTATCTAAATTAAATAAAAATGTTAAGTTTTTTATTAATCAATTTAAAAGAGCCAACACATTGTTAGATAATGAAAAACATAATAAAAATGTTGGTCTTAATACTAATTGTTATGTTTTGCATCCTTTTACTAAAGAGAAAGTTCCTATTTGGATAGCAAATTATGTATCTTCAGAATATGCATCTGGAGCTATTATGGGTGTTCCTGCACATAATTTGTCTGATTGGAATTTTGCAAAAAAATATAATTTACCAATTAAGATTGTTATTGATTCTACTAAAAATGAAATTATTAATATTTTAAATAAACCAATATTAAAAAAAAATAAATTAGTTAATTCAGGTATATTTAATAATATGAATCATGATATTGCATTTGATACTATTATTCAAAAGTTAATAAATAAAGGATTAGCAAAGAAAAAGATATATTTTAAATTAAAAGATTGGTGTATTTCCAGACAACGTTATTGGGGTGCACCAATTCCAATGATAATAAATAGAAATGGCCAATATAATCCTGTTGAGGAATCGTATTTACCAGTAGTTTTATCAAAAAAATATTTGAGAAATATAAAAGAAAAAAAGAATTTTTCAGAAATTTTAAAAAAAGATAATAAATTTTCTTTTATACAAGAAAAGGATACATTTGACACTTTTATTGAATCTTCTTGGTACTATGCTCGTTATACGTCTCCAAATTATGATAAAGGTATGGTAGATCCTGATTTGGCTAATTATTGGTTACCTGTGGATCAATATGTTGGTGGTATTGAACATGCTATCATGCATTTATTATATTTTCGTTTTTTTCATAAATTAATGCGTGATTTTGGATTAGTTAATTCTGATGAACCAGTAAAGAAATTATTATGTCAAGGAATGGTGTTATCTGATGCTTTTTATTATTTAAACAAAAAAAAACAAAAAACTTGGATATCATATAAAGAGGTTATTATTAATAAAGATTTAAAGGGTAATACTGTTTCAGTAACAGATCAATTAGGAAGAAAAGTTTTTATTAAAAAAATGACTAAAATGTCAAAATCAAAAAAAAATGGTGTTGATCCTGAAGAAATGATTGAAAAATATGGTGCTGATACTGTACGTTTATTTATTGTTTCTGCAGCTCCTCCTAATATTAATATTGAATGGAATCAATCTGGTTTAATTGGTGCTAATAAATTCATTTGTCGATTATGGGATTTTGCTTTTAAATTAATTCATTTTAAAAAAAATATAGTATCCTTTAAAAAAAATGTTGATAAATATAAAATTAATGAATTTAGACATTTTTTGTACGAAACAATATCAAAAGTTACAGATAATATGAATCGTAGATATGCATTTAATAGTGCAGTATCTAGTGTATTTAAATTAATGAATAAAATGAAAATATTTTCATTTGAAATTCAAGAAGAGAAAGCAATTATAGAAGAATGTTTTAATATAATAATTAAAATGTTATTTCCAATAATTCCACATGTTTGTTTTATAATTTGGAAAAAGTTAGGAAATAAGCAAGATATTGATTATACTCAATGGCCAGTTCTTGATAAAAAAAAATTGTTTAAAAAAATGACTACGAAAATTATATTACAAGTTAATGGAAAGTTTCGAAAATGTATAGAAGTGCCAATCGATTTAAAAAAAGATAAGTTAGTTTCTATAGCTATTAATGAATATATTATCAAAAAATATTTAAAAAATTTTAAGATTTATAGATTAATTTATATAAAAAATAAATTGTTAAATTTTTTAGTGAAAAGTAATGAAGGTTAAATATTGTGATTCAATATTTTTTAAAAATTTTTTATTTTTTTGGCATCTTTTTTATCTCAAATTGTCATATCAATGTGATTGATTTTCAAAAAAATATTCCTTTAAATATAAAGAAAATTAAATTAATAAGTGATGATCCTTATGGTTTATTGGAAATGACAATTAAAGAAATATTATATTTATATAATATAGATGTAGTTAATTTCCATGATTATCAAAAATATAAAGATAATATACCTGTAATTAAGATTATTAATATTTTTTATGATGATAAAATAATATCAAATGATTATTATGGAAATGGAATAGAAAAAGAATTAACATTAACTGTTATTATTAATCTTATATTTCCAAATAAAATAAATTATTTATTAAAAATATTTGAAACATCTAACCTTTTTAATGATGAATTTGACAGCTTTAAAAAGGATATTAAAGAAGAATTATTAAAAAAAGAATTATGTAAAAATGTTGGTCATCATTTATTTCGTAAGTTATTGTTAATACATGAAAATTCATAATTTTTTCACAAGTATATTTTTAAAAATATGATTAATATATGATATATTTTTATCCAGAAACTTTTGATATACGATTAAATAGAGATAATTGTTTAATTTATTTTTTATTTGGTAATGATATTTTTTTAATACATGATTCTATTAAAAAAATTGTTAAAAAACTTCAATTATTTGGAATTAAACAAATTTTTAAATTCGATATACAAGATGATACTAATTGGCCTAAAATTTTTTCTTTAATGACAAATCGAGATCTATTTTATTCTAATAAAATTATAATTTTAAAAATTACCAATGGTGATTTAAACAAATTAGTAGAAAAGGAATTGTTATTTTTAATGAATCATATTAATAAAAATATTTTTTTAATAATTTATGGTTTTAAATTAAAAAAAGATAGTGATTTATTAAAAAATAATTCGAATAATATGATATATATAGTGTGTAATTATTTTGAAAATTATTTTCGATTTTCACAATGGTTAGTTAAAAAAGTTGAAGATATGTCATTGAAATTAGAACAAAATGTAGATAGATTATTTTTTTATTTATATCAAAGAAATTTATTTAAATTACAACAGTTTTTATACTATTTTAAAATAGTTTATCCAGATGGAATAATAAAATTATCTCGAATAAAAAAAGATTTAGAAATTAATTTTTTTTGTTTTACTCCTTTTCATTGGATTCGTGCATTATTGTTAGGTGACATGAAAGGTAGTTGGTTAATTTTAAAAAAAATTCAGAAAAATAAAACTTCTTTAAAAAGTTTATTAAGAATTATTCAAAATATAATAATATTAATTATTGATTTTAAAAATACAAATAATTTTTTGAAATTAAAAAAAATATTAACAGAATATGATTATTATTTAATATCTGAATCATTAATTATTCATTCAATAAAAAGATTGTCTTTAGAGAAATTAAATTTAATATTAAAAATATTAATTCAATCTGAATTAAACATATATTTTGATTCTAATATGGTCTGGAGAAAATTAGAAATATTATCATTACTGTTTTCAAATAAAAAAAAAATACCTGCATTTTTTATTTATGATTAAAAATAAAATTAAAGTTTTTGATGTTTTTGGTATTTTTGGAGGTACTTTTAACCCTATACATTATGGGCATTTAAATATTATTAATAAAGTAATAAAAATGATAAGATTTAAACAAATTATATTTCTTCCTAATTATAAACCTTGGTATCGCTGTATTAATATTATAGAAAATATAGAACATAGAATAAAAATGATTCAACTTGGAATTAAAAATTTTAATCCATATGTTGATAAAAATTTTTTTAAAATTGTTTTTCATAAACATTATTCTATTATAGAAACATTATTTTTTTATCGTAAAAAATATGGTTTTAATCAATCATTAATTTTTATACTTGGATCTGATTCACTTGAGTCTATTAATAAATGGATAGAATGGGAATGTATTTTAAATTTTTGTCATTTATTCGTATTTCCAAGATATAAAAAAAAATATGATTTTAATCAAGAAATTAAATGTTGGATCAAAAAAAATCAAATTTTTGACATTAATATATTTTATTTTCTTCCTTTTGGAAAAATATATTTATATGACAAAAAAACGTTATGTAATATTTCCAGTACAGAAATTAGAAATTTAAAAATTCAAAATCAAAATTATTATTATAAAATCCCATATTCAATTTTTTGTTATATTAGAAAAAATGAATTATTTATAAAAAAATAATTGAGGAATACTTTATTTTTTTGTGATAAATTTATATGTAAAAAAAAATATTATTAACAGATAATAATTTATGTCTATACTCAATATATTAATGTATCCGGATAATAATCTTCGTTTGAAAGCTAAAATTGTAAAAAGAATAGATTCTACAATAAAAAAAAATGTACATGATATGTTAGATACTATGTATGAAAAAGAAGGTATCGGATTAGCAGCTACTCAAGTTAATATTAATTTAAGAATAATTGTTGTAGATATATCTGCTACTCGTACAGAAGGTATAGTTATTATTAATCCAATGATATTAAAAAAAAATGGAAAAACTGGTATTCAAGAAGGTTGTTTATCTATTCCTGGAGAACAGATTTTTGTACCTCGTTCAAAAAATATTAAAATTGTTGGATTAAACATTAAAGGAGAAAAAGTGGAAATTTCAACTGATGGATTATTATCAATTTGTTTTCAGCATGAAGTTGATCACTTAAATGGTATTTTATTTATTGATTATCTTTCAAAGTTTTATAAAAATCAAATTTATAAAAAAATGCTTCGATTAAAAAAATTAAAAGAAAAAAATATATTTTAGTTAAAAATATTTTATTTTTATGAAAAAATATTTAAACATAGTTTTTGCTGGAACTACTTTTTTTTCTGCTAGTTGTTTAGAATTTTTATTAAAAAAATATAAAATTATTGGAATTATAACACAGCCAGATAATTTTTTAAGTCGTAAAAAAAGAAAAATATTTAATCCTGTAAAAATAATAGCTAAAAAAGCAAATATTCAGTTAATACAACCAATTTCATTAAATGATCATTATTTTGTTTCTTGGATACATTCTTTTGATATAGATTTAATTATTGTAGTAGCATATGGATTAATTTTTCCAAAAAATATTTTAAATATTCCTAAAATAGGTTGTTTAAATCTACATGCGTCATTATTACCTCGTTGGAGAGGAGCAGCACCAATTCAACGTGCTATTTTATCTGGAGATAAAGAAACAGGAATTACTATTATTAAAATGAATAGTAATGTTGATAGCGGAAATATTGTATATCAAAAAAAATGTTTTATAAAAACAAATGATACTACTTTAAGTCTATCTCAAAAACTTATTAAAATTGGAAAAGATGCATTATTAAAGACGATTCATTTATTACATTCAGGTTTTTTAATAGAAAAAAAACAAAATAATAATTTCGTTAAATATGCTAAAAAAATTAAAAAAAAAGAAGCATTAATTAATTGGAATTTTTCAGCAAAGCAAATAGAAAGGGCTATTAGAGCGTTTATATTATGGCCTAAAAGTTATTTCATTTATAATAATGAAAATATTAAAGTTTTACAAGCAAATGTTATAAATTGTAATTTTGATTTATCTCCTGGTACAGTTATAAAAGTAGATAAAAATGGAATACAAATAATAACTGGAAATGGAATATTAGAAATTATCAAATTACAACCTTCCGGAAAAAGAATAATGTCTGTAAAAAGTTTTTTAAATTCTCGTTACGATATTTTTTATCCTGGAATGATTTTATAAATATAAAATCATTTATTAAAAATAAATGATTTTATTTTTTTAAAAAAATTTTGTTTTAAATAATAAATATGTTACTTATCTTATTATATTGATAATAGTTAATTTTAAATTTTGAAAATAGTGAAAATAATTATATTAGGTGCTGGACAAATTGGTGAAAGTCTTGCTGAAAATTTAATTAATGAAAATAATGATATTACTGTTGTTGATATTGATAGTAATCGATTAAATTATTTACAAGATAAATTAGATTTAAAAATTATTAATGGATATGGTTCATATCCTAATATTTTAAAAGAAGCCGGAGCACACGATGCAGATATGTTAATTGCTGTTACTAATTCGGATGAAGTAAATATGATTGCTTGTCAAATATCTTCTTTTTTATTTAATGTTCCTAATAAGATTGCTAGAATACGCGCTTCGGAATACATTAAAAAAAATAGAAAACTTTTTAGTCCATCACATATATCTATTGATTATCTTATTTCTCCGGAACAATTGGTTATTGACTATATTTATAAATTAATTCAGTATCCTGGTGCATTTCAAGTTGCAAATTTTGCAAATGGTAAGGTTAGTGTTGTGGCAACTAATGCTTATTATGGTGGTTCTCTTGTTGGTAATTCAATTTCTAATTTACGAGAACATTTACCACATATAGACGCAAGAATTGCTGCTATTTTCCGTCATGATAGAGCAATTATTCCTGAAGGATCTACTATTATTGAAGTAGGAGATGAAATTTTTTTTATTGTCGAAACAGAACATATTCGTACTGTTATGAGTGAATTGCAACAACTAGAAAAACCATATAAAAAAATCATGATTGTGGGTGGTGGGAACATAGGTGCAGGATTAGCTAAAAAATTAGAAAAAAATTATGTTGTTAAGTTAATTGAGCATGATCAAAAAAGAGCTCAAGAATTAGCAAAATTTTTAAATAATACTATAGTGTTTTATGGAGATGCATCTGACCAAGAGTTATTATCTGAAGAACATGTTGATCAAATTGATGCATTTATAGCATTAACAAATGATGATGAAGCAAATATTATGTCTGGTATGCTTGCAAAAAAAATGGGTGCAAAAAAAGTGATGGTGCTTATTCAACGTTCTGCTTATGTAGATTTGGTTCAAGGTGATGCTATAGATATAGCAATTTCTCCACAACAAGAGACTATTTCGGCATTATTAAGACATATTCGTAAAGCTGACATAATAAGTGTTTCTTCATTAAGAAAAGGTGTTGCTGAAGCAATGGAAGCGATTGCTCATGGTGATATTAATACTTCAAAAGTTGTTGGTAAAAATATTCAAGATATTAAATTACCGTTTGGTGTCATTATTGGTGCAATAGTTAGAAACGAAAAAGTTATTATTGCAAATAAAAATTGTATTATATCTGAAGGAGATCATGTAATTATGTTTTTAACTGATAAAAAAAATGTTCATGAAGTAGAAAAAATTTTTCAGCCTAGTCCATTTTTTTTATAGTTTTTATTTTTTGTCATATTTTAATTTTTTCCGATTTATCAATTCAATATATGCCATATGTGCATTGTCTCCTTTTCTAAATCCGCATTTTATAATTCTAGTGTATCCACCAGATTGTAATTTAAATCTCGGAGATATGTAGTTAAATAATTTAGATACAGATATCTTATTTACTAATTTTGAGAAAATCAATCTACGATTTGAAACATTATCTATTTTAGATTTTGTAATTAATGGTTCTATGATACGTTTTAATTCTTTTGCTTTTGGAACTGTTGTTTTTATAATTTCATGTTGAATTAATGAAGAAATCATATTTCTAAACATGGATTTTCTATGACTATTATTTTTGTTTAGTCTTCGTCCTTTTTTTCGATGTCGCATGTAATTTTTCCTTATTTTTTATTTATTTAAAATTTGTTTTTTTGGTGGCCAATTTTTTATTTTCATTCCTAGTGATAATCCTTTTGTTGCTAAAACATCTTTAATTTCAGTTAAAGATTTTTTTCCTAAATTTGGAGTTTTAAGTAATTCTATTTCACTTCTTTGTACTAAGTCTCCAATGTAATGAATTGATTCTGTTTTTAAACAGTTTGCTGATCTGACTGTTAATTCTAAATCATCAACAGAATTTAATAAAATTGGTGAAAAATCAGGTTTTTCTTCTTTAATTTCTACTTTTTTGATATCGCGTAGATCAACAAAAGATTCTAATTGTTCTGATAAAATAGTTGCTGCTTTTCTAATTGCTTCTTCTGGAAGAATAGTTCCATTAGTTTCAATTTCTATGATTAATTTATCTAAGTCTGTTCTTTGTTCTACTCTTGTAGCTTCAACACTGTAAGATATTCTTTTTACAGGGCTATAACATGCATCCAATAATAGTCTACCAATTGGCCTAGAATCTAATTCTGAATGTATTTGTGATGAAGCTGGAACGTATCCTCTACCACGTTTAACTTTTATTTTCATATCGATGACTGCATTTTCATTAGTTAAATTACATATTATATGTTTTGGATTAAAAATTTTTACATCATTATTTAATGTGATATCTAATCCAGTAACTGGACCAATTCCATTTTTTTTTAAAGTTAAAAGTGCTTCATTTTTTTCGTGTATTGTAACTGCTAATTTTTTTAGATTAAGCAAAATTTCTAAAATGTCTTCTTGTATTCCTTCTTTAGTACTATATTCATGAAGTATTCCATCAATTTCTACTTCTGTTACTGCACATCCTGGCATGGATGAGAGTAAAATACGACGTAATGCATTTCCTAATGTATGTCCAAAACCTCTTTCTAATGGTTCAAGTGTAACTTTAGCATATTTAATATTGATTTTTTCTATGTTTACTAATCTTGGTCTAAGAAATTCCTTTATGTTATTCTGCATATTTCCCCACTTTAGTCTGATTATTTTTATTTAGAATAAAGTTCAATTATTAAATTTTCATTGATATCAGCAGAAAAATCACTACGATCTGGAATATTTTTAAAAATACCTTTCATTTTTTTCATGTCTATTTCAATCCATTTTGGTTTTTCAATTTGTTCACTGAGTTCTAAAGAAGCTTTAATTCTTAATTGTTTTTTCGCTTTTTCTCTAATACAAATTGTATCATTGATTGATATTTGATATGATGGTATATTAACTACTTTATTATTAACCATAATTGATTTATGGTTTACAATTTGTCTTGCTTCTGCTCTAGTAGTTCCAAAGCCCATACGATATACTACGTTATCTAAGCGAGATTCTAATAAATGTAGAAGATTTTTTCCAGTGTTTCCTTTTAATTTACTTGCTTTTTTATAATAGTTATGAAATGGTTTTTCCATAATTCCATATATGCGACGCGCTTTTTGTTTTTCCCTTAATTGTATTCCATATTCTGATAATCTTTTTTTTCTAGCTCCATGTTGACCCGGAGCTTGTCCTAATTTACATTTTGTTTCTATAGAACGTATTGAAGATTTGAGAAAAAGATTTGTATTTTCACGACGACTTAGTTTTAATTTTGGTCCTAAATATTTTGCCATTCTATTTATTAATCTCCAATTTTTAATTATTTTTACACACGACGTTTTTTTGGAGGTCGACATCCATTGTGTGGTATAGGTGTAACATCTATAATATTTGTAATTTTAAAACCAGCTGCATTTAAAGCTCTTATGCTAGATTCTCTGCCTGGACCTGGTCCTTTTACCATAACTTCTAAATTTTTTATTCCATATTTTTTTATTTTTTCAGCACAACGTTCTGCAGCAATTTGAGCAGCAAATGGTGTTGATTTTCTAGATCCTCTAAAACCAGATCCTCCTGATGTTGCCCAACTTAATGTGTTTCCTTGACGATCTGTAATAGTAATAATTGTATTATTGAATGAAGCATGAATATGTGCTATTCCATCTAAAATATTTTTTTTAATTTTTTTTGTTGGATTAGCATTTGATTTTATCATAATGTTTCAAATCCTTAAATTGTTTAAAAATAAAAAATTTTTTTCATTTTTTTACTATTCTTTTAGGTCCTTTACAAGTTCTTGCATTTGTTTTAGTTCTTTGTCCTCTAACTGGTAAATTTTTTCTATGACGTAATCCACGATAACATCCAATATCTATTAAGTGTTTAATATTGAGACTAACTTCACGACGTAAATCACCTTCTATAATGTATTTCATTACTTCTTTACGTAACATTTCTATTTCTTTTTTGTTTAAACTTTTAATTTTTTTCTCTTTATCAATTCCAGTGATTTGACATATTTTTTTAGAACGAGCTTTTCCTATTCCGTATATTGTTGTTAATGCAATTAAAGTTTGTTTATTTTCAGGAATATTAATTCCTGCTATACGAGTCATTTTTTTTCCTTAAATTTTATATTTTTTGAAAGTTATTTTTATTATTTTATCCTTGACGTTGTTTATGTTTTGGTTGCACAAGACATATTACTCTGATAACTCCTTTGCGTTTAATAATTTTGCAATGACGACACATTTTCTTAACAGAAGTTTTTACTTTCATTTTTATTCTCTATTTTTTGATTATTTAGCTCTAAGATTAGCTTTTTTTAATACAGATTCATATTGACTAGACATCATAAGTGTTTGCAATTGTGTCATAAAGTCCATGATAACAACTACAACAATGAGTAATGAAGTTCCTCCAAAATAAAATGGTACTTTCATAGCATCACGCATAAATTCAGGAATTAAACAAATAAATGTAATGTAAATTGCTCCAACCAAAGTTAATGCGTTCATTATTTTATTAATATATTTTGCTGTTTGTGCTCCAGGACGAATTCCAGGTATAAATGCACCAGATTTTTTTAAATTATCAGCTGTTTCTCTAGGATTAAATATTAATGAAGTATAAAAAAAACAGAAAAAAATGATAGAGAATGCATAAAGTAAAATGTAAAGTAATTGTCCTGGTTGTAAATACATAGAAATGGTAGTTAACCAATTCCATCCAATACCATCTCCAAACCAAGATGAAAGAGTACCTGGAAATAATATTATGCTAGAAGCGAAAATAGCTGGTATTGCACCTGCCATATTAATTTTAAGTGGTAAATATGTGCTCTGTGCAGAATACATACGATGACCTTGTTGACGTTTTGCATAATTTACTATAATTCTTCTATGTCCTCTTTCCATAAATACTACAAAATAAGTGACACTGAAAATTAGGCATATTATAAAAAATAATAGAATTAAATGTAGTTCTCCTTTTTTAATTTCTTCAATTGTATGTACTATTGCTTCAGGTAATCCTGCTACTATTCCTGCAAAAATAATTATAGATATTCCATTACCTATACCTCTTTCGGTCATCTGTTCTCCTAACCACATTAAGAACATTGTACCAGTAATTAAACTCATAACAGAAATAAAATAAAATTGAAAGTTTAAATTAATAACTAAACCTTCCATTTTTTGCATATTTGGAAATCCTATAGAAATGCCTATAGATTGAAAAATGGATAATATTAATGTTCCATATCTTGTATATTGATTAATTTTTCTACGTCCTATTTCACCTTCTTTTTTAATTTCAGATAATTTTGGATGAATAACTGTAAGTAATTGTATAATAATAGATGATGAAATATATGGCATTATTCCTAATGCAAATATAGAAGCACGACTTAATGCACCACCTGAAAACATGTTGAACATTTCAATGATTGTACCTCTTTGTTCTGCAAGCAATTTTGTTAATATCGTCGTGTTAATCCCAGGAATAGGGATAAAAGAGCCGATTCGAAATACTATTAATGCTCCAATAACAAAAAATAATCTCTTTTTTAATTCTTTGATTCCACCATTAGCACTATTAAAATCTAAGGCTGGTTTTTTTTTCATAGGTTACTCCTCAATTTTACCTCCAGCTTTTTCAATAGAAATACGTGCACCTTTAGTTACATGAATTCCTTGGAGAATAATTGATTTATTTATTTTTCCAGAAAGAATAATTTTTACATATTTTACATAATTTGAAATGATATTCCAAGATTTAAGAATATTAATGTTAATAATTTTATCTTTAATTTTATTACATTCTGATAATCGAATAGTTTTTTTAAATTTTTTTTTACGTGAAGAAAAACCAAATTTTGGAAGTCTTCTATATAAAGGCATTTGACCTCCTTCAAACCCTTTTTTTATTTTATATCCAGAACGAGATTTTTGTCCTTTATGTCCTCTTCCTGATGTTTTTCCAGATCCTGATCCAATACCTCTTCCTAGACGTTTACGTAAACTTTTTGATCCTTTAGCTGGAGATAAAGTATTATTCTTCATTTTTTTTCTCCTCTATTTTGATCATATAAGAAATGATTTTGATCATGCCTAAAATAGAAGGTGTATTTTTATGTATGACTGTATGTCCGATATAATGTAATCCTAAAGCAGTTAATATTTTTTTATGTTTTGGAAGACGACCAATAGAACTTTTTATTTGTTTTATTTTTAACATTATTATTATCCTAATATTTCTTTTATAGTTTTTCCTCTTTTTGTTGCAATCATTTGTGGTGATTTCATTTTTTTTAATGCATGAAATGTTGCTCGTACTACGTTAATAGGATTGGTTGAACCATATATTTTTGCAAGTACATTATGTATACCTAAAACTTCTAAAACTGCACGTATAGCCCCGCCCGCTATAATTCCAGTTCCTTGATGTGCTGGTTTCATATATACCAAAGATCCTGTATGTCTTCCCTTTATAGGATGATATAAAGTATCTTTATTAATCATAATAGTTTGCATATTTTTTTTAGCTTTTTCCATAGCTTTTTGAATAGCAATAGGAACTTCATGTGCCTTACCGTATCCAAATCCTACACGTCCATTTCCATTACCAACAACAGTTAATGCAGTAAATGTAAAAATACGTCCACCTTTAACAGTTTTTGCTACACGACTAACCGTTATCAATTTTTCTTTTAATTCATTATATATTTTTTCATTTATAACCATATAATATCCTTTTTAGAATTTTAATCCTGATTTTCTTGCACTTTCTGCTAATTTTTGAATGCGTCCGTGATATTTGAAACCAGAACGATCAAAAGCAGATATTTGAATTGATTTTTTTAAAGCACGTTCAGCAATGATTTGTCCAATTAGTTGTGCAGTATTTTTATTGCCTGTATATTTTACTTGATTTTTTATATTTTTTTCTGTACTAGATGCTGAAACTAATGTTTTATTTCCATTTTTAGAAATAATTTGTGCATATATGTGACGTGAAGTACGATGAACAACTAAACGAATAGCTTTTAAATTGTTTATTTTTTTTCTTGTTTTGGTAGCTCTTTTAATGCGATTTTTTTTTTTATCCATAATTTAAATCCTATTTTTTCTTAGTTTCTTTGATTTTGATGATTTCATTTTCATAACGAATTCCTTTTCCTTTATATGGTTCTGGTTTTTTAAATGAACGTATTTTTGCTGCTACTTGTCCAACAGTTTGTTTATTTATTCCTGTTAGAATGATTTCAGTTTGCGATGGACAAGATGCTTTTACATCTTCAGGTAATTTGTATTCAATTGGATGAGAATAACCTAAAGATAGGAGTATTATATCTTTTTTTAAAATAACTCGATAACCTACGCCAAAAATTTGTAATTTTTTTTTAAATCCATTTGTCACACCAATGATCATAGAATTTAATATTGAATGTGTTGTTCCTGTCTGTGCTTTATGCAGACCAATTTCTTTTGAAAAACAAAATAATTTGTTTTTTTCATATTTAATTTTTATTGATTTATGTAAAGTATAATTAAGAGTTCCTTTTTTTCCGATAATTGAAATTTTTGATTGTTCTAGTTTTATTTGAACATTATCTGGTACTTTAATAGGAATTTTCGATAAACGTGACATAACATTTTTCCTTTTAGGAAACATAACAAATAACTTCACCACCTAAACCAATTTTTCGAGCTTTTTTATCAGTCATAACACCTTTGGATGTAGAAATAATTGCGATACCTAATCCTTCCATAACTGTAGGAAGATTATATTTTTTTTTATATATACGTAGGCTTGGTTTGCTAATTCTTTGAATATTTTCTATTACTCCTTTTTTTTGAAAATATTTTAATTCAATTTTTAGTTTAGGTATTTTATTATTGAAAGATTCATAATTTTGAATATAACCTTCTTGTTTTAATACTTTTGCAATTTCTTTTTTTATTTTAGAAAATGGAATTTCAATTGATTTTTTTTTTGCTCTTTGAGCATTACGAATTGTTGTTAACATGTTTGAAATTGGATCTTGCAAACTCATTTTTTTATTTCCTAAATTTTTTTATAATTTTTTTATTACCAGCTTGCTTTTTTTAGACCAGGTATTTCTCCTTTCATAGCAGATTCTCGAAATTTGATTCTACTTAATCCAAATTTTCTTAAAAATCCATGTGCTCTACCTGTTTGTCTACATCTGTTTCTTTTTCTTATTGGACTAGAATTTTTTGGTAATTCTTGTAATTTTAGTATAGCATTCCAACGTTCTTCATCGGAACTTTGAATACTAGAAATTATTTTTTTTAATTTTTTTCTTTTTTTATAAAATTTTTCAATTAACTTAATACGTTTTATATTACGTATTTCTAATGATTTTTTTGCCACTATTTTTTTCCTTTTTTATTTATTTTTAAATGGGAAGTTAAATGATTTTAAAAGTTCAAAACCTTCAATATCTGAATATGCAGTGGTAGTTATAGCAATATCCAATCCACGAATGGAATCAATTTTTTCATAATCAATTTCTGGAAAAATAATTTGTTCACGTATTCCGATATTATAATTTCCTTTGCCATCAAAAGATTTTTTTGATAATCCTCTAAAATCACGTATTCTAGGAATAGCTATAAAAAGAAGTCTTTCAAAAAATTCCCACATTCTTTTTCTTCGTAAAGTGACTTTACATCCTATTGGAATATTTTGACGAATTTTAAAATTTGCAATTGATTTTCTCGCTTTTGTTATGTAAGGTTTTTGTCCACTAATTGCTGATAAATCAGAAATTGCATAATCAAGTTTTTTTTTATCTGTTGCTGCTTTACCTACACCCATATTAATTGTTATTTTTTCGATTTTAGGTACTTGCATAATAGAAGTATAACCAAATTTTTCGATTAATTTAGGAATAACTTGAGTTTTATAAAAATCGTGTAATCTTATCATTGTTTATCCTTAGAAAAATTATTTGATAATTTTATTATTAGATTTAAAAAATCTAATTTTTTTACCTGATTCTATTCTAAAACCAACACGATCTGCTTTTCCTGTTTTAAAATTAAAAATAGCAATATTAGAAATATCAATTGCAGATTCTTGTTCTAAAATTCCTCCTGGTTGATTCAATGACGGAATTGGTTTTTGATGTTTTTTAATTAAATTAATTCCTTCTACAAGCACTTTATTTTTTGATAGAATTTTTTTTACTTTCCCTCTTTTTCCTTTATCTTTTCCAACTAATACAATAACTTCATCATTATTACGAATTTTAGATGCCATATCAACTATCCCATCCTTTTAAAATTTAAAGTACTTCTGGAGCTAAAGAGATAATTTTCATAAATTTTTCGGTTCTTAATTCACGTGTTACAGGACCAAAAATACGGGTGCCTATAACTTGTTCATTAACATTGTTTAATAAAACACAAGCATTAGAATCAAATCGAATTAATGATCCATCTGTACGACGAATACCTTTTTTTGTTCTAATTATAATTGCTTTTAATACATCCCCTTTTTTTACTTTACTTCGAGGAATAGCTTCTTTTACACTAACCTTGATTATATTCCCAATATTTGCATATCTACGTCTAGTTCCACCTAAGACTTTAATGCATATAACATATCGTGCACCAGAATTATCTGCTACTTTTAATATACTTTGTGTTTGAATCATAAAATTTCTTTATTATTTTTAGAATTTTCCTATCATATTTTATGATGATACATTTTTTATTCAATGACATCAATTATAGAATTGATTTTTTTACAATATTCATCAACTTCCATGATTTTTTTTTTGATATTGGTTTAGTTTCGTAAATTTTTACAATATCTCCTATTTTACATTCATTATTTTCATCATGTGCATGTAATTTTGTTTTTCGACGTATATATTTTCCATATAATTTATGTTTTACTATACGTTCAATAGCAACAACAATAGATTTTTGCATTTTATTGCTAATTACACGACCTTGTAAAATACGATTATTGTTTTTTTTATTGTTATTTGTTGTTTTTGTTTTTTTCATGAATGATTTTTTTTTCGTGTAGTAAAGTTTTTATAGTAGCAATTCCTCGACGTACTTTTTTAAATAAATGTGATTGTTGAAAATTGCCATTTGCTTTTTGCATACGTAAATTAAATTGTTCACGTAACATATTAAATAGTTCAGATTGTAATATTTTTATTTTTTTTTTTCTTAATTCTTTTATCTTCATAATATACTCATTTTTTTATAAAAATAGTTTTAATTGGCAGTTTTGATGTTGCAATTTTAAATGCATTGCGCGCGATTATTTCAGATACACCATTTATTTCATATAAAATAGTTCCTGGTTTGATAAGTGCTACCCAAAATTCCACATTTCCTTTTCCTTTTCCCATTCTTACTTCCAATGGTTTTTTGGTTATAGGTTTATCAGGAAATACACGAATCCATATTTTTCCTTGACGTTTCATAGCACGACTTATAGCTATACGTGCAGATTCAATTTGACATGCACGTAATCTTCCTCTTACAATTGCTTTTAAACCAAAGGATCCAAAATTAATATCCATATCTGTTACTAGACCCTTATTTCGACCTTTTTGCATTTTTCGAAATTTTGTTTTTTTTGGTTGTAACATTATATTGATCTCTTTTGATTATACATTATATTTTTATTTTTTTATTTGATGTTATTTTATTTATTTTTTCATTATTATACATGTTTCCTAAAATTTCTCCTTTAAAAATCCATACTTTTATTCCTAAAACTCCATAAGTAGTAAATGCTTCTGCAGTGCTGTAATCGATATTAGCTCTTAAAGTATGTAATGGAACTCTTCCTTCTCGATACCATTCTCTTCTTGCTATTTCAGCTCCTCCTAAACGACCACTAATTTCTATTTTTACTCCTTTTGCTCCAAGTCTCATAGCATTTTGTACTGCTCTTTTCATCACTCTTCTAAATATAATACGACGTTCTAGTTGTCCAGCAATATTGTGTGCAACTAATTTTGCATCTAATTCAGGCTTTTTAATTTCAGAAATATTAATTTGAGCAGGTACTCCTGTAATAATAGCAATTTTTTTTCTTAATTTTTCAATGTCTTCTCCTTTTTTTCCAATAATAATACCTGGCCTTGCGGTATATATACTAACACGGATACTTTTAGCTGGACGTTCTATTACGATACGAGATATAAATGCTTTTGCAAGTTTTTCATTTAAATATTTACGTACTTGATAATCACTTTCTAGATTTTTTGAAAAATCTTTCTTGTTTGCATACCATGTAGAATTCCAAATATTAGTAATTCCTAAACGCATTCCATAAGGATTAACTTTTTGTCCCATTATTTTTTCCTTTATTTTTATGTTTATTTTATTTTTTTTATGGAGTTAGATTCCGATACTATAATTGTAATATGACTTGTTCTTTTAAGAATTCGATCTGTATGTCCTTTTGCACGAGGGAAAATACGTTTCATAGTTGGACCTTCATTAATAAAAATTTTTTTTATTTTTAAATTATTAATATTTATTCCGTTATTATGTTCTGCATTAGCAATTGCAGATTGTAGTGTTTTTTTTATCAAAAAAGCTGCTTTTTTATTAGAAAAGGTTAAAATTTCCATTGCTTTTGATACGTTTTTACCTCGAACTAGATTAGCTACTAATCTAATTTTTTGTGCAGATGATTTTGCGTTTCGGTATGAGGCAATAGTTTCCATTTATTTTTTCCTTTTATTTTTTTATTTCTGTTTTTTTAATTTTTCTATCTCCAGAGTGGCTTCTATAAGTACGTGTTGGTACAAATTCACCTAATTTATGACCTAACATTTCGTTAGTGATATAAATTGGTATATGTTTTTTTCCATTATGTACTGAAATAGTTAATCCTATCATATTAGGAAAAATAGTTGAACGACGAGACCATGTTTTTAAAGGTTTTTTATCTCCATTTTTTGTCGCTTTTTGTATTTTTTTTAGCAAATGTTTATCTATAAATGGACCTTTTTTCATAGAACGTGGCATCGAAAAATCTCCTTAAAAATTATTTTTTAGAACGATGAATAATATATTTGTTTGTTCTTTTATTATTTCTAGTTTTTTTCCCTTTAGTTTGTAAACCCCATGGTGTTACTGGATGTTTTCCAAAATTACGACCTTCTCCTCCTCCATGTGGATGATCTACAGGATTCATTGCAGTTCCTCTAACCGTTGGTCTAATACCTCTCCATCGATTAGCACCTGCTTTACCAAGAACACGCAACATATTTTCATTGTTACTTACTTCGCCTATTGTAGCACGGCAATTACAAAATATTTTTCTTATTTCTCCTGAACGTAATCGAATATTAACATAATTATGGTCTTTTGAAATAATTTGTGCATATGATCCTGCTGCTCTTGCTAATTGTCCACCTTTTCCATTTTTTAATTCTATATTATGTATAATAGTTCCTATCGGAATATTTTTTATTGGAAGTGTGTTTCCTATTTTAATTGTTGCATTGATTCCAGATGAAATAACATCTCCTATTTTAATGTTTTTCGGTGCAATAATATAACGTCTTTCACCATCTTTATATAAAATCAAAGCTATATATGAAGATCTATTTGGATCATATTCAATACGCTCTATTTTTCCTAATATGGAATCTTTATTTCTTTTAAAATCAATTAAACGATATTTTTTTTTATGTCCTCCTCCAATATGACGTGTTGTAATTCTTCCATTATTGTTTCTTCCTCCTGTTTTATTGTTTTTTTTTAATAATTTAGAAAATGGTTTTCCTTTATGTAGAAACTTGTTTGATATTTTTATTACATGTCGTCTTCCAGGAGAGGTAGGATTACATTTTATAATAGCCATTATATTAATTTCCTTTTTATATTACTCAATTTGAAATATATTTAATTTTTTTATATAATTATTCCGTAGTATTAATTATATCTAAACTTTGTCCTTTTTTTAGAGTAATATATGCTTTTTTCCAATTTTTTTTTCTTCCAATGATATTTTTATTTTTTTTAATTTTTCCTTTTATCTGTACTGTATTAATATTTTGAACTTCTATTTTAAATATTTTTTTAATAGCATCACGGATTTCTTGCTTAGTTGCATTTTTTTTTACTTTAAAAGAAATAGTGTTATTCAATTTCATCAAATTAGAAGTTTTTTCTGAAATATGAGGTTTAAATAATAATTTTAATAATTTTTCTTGGTATTGCATTCAAGAATTCCTTCAATTTTTTTAATAGCATTAGTAGTTATTATTGTATAATCAAAATTGATTAAATTTACAGGGTTTATGTTATATACATAGTGAATATTAACATTATGAAGATTACGTGCTGATAATAACAAATTTTGATTAAATTCAGAAATAATAATCAAAATTTTTTTAGATGATATTTCTTTGATTTTTTTTAATAATAATTTTGTTTTTGGCAATTCTATTATAATTTGATCCATTAAAATTAATCTTTTTTGACGTATTAGTTCAGAAAAAATGCTTTTTAATGCACCTTTATACATTTTTTTATTTATTTTTTGGCGATATTTTTTAAATTTGGATGTAAAAGTTACTCCTCCAGATCTCCAAATAGGGCTTTTTGTTGATCCTGCACGAGCTCTACCAGTGCCTTTTTGACGCCATGGTTTTTTACCTGATCCTGATACTAGAGAACGAGTTTTTTGTGCAGAAGTATTTTGACGTTTACATGCAGAATAAGCTGTTATAACTTGATGTACTAGAGATGTGTTAAAATTTTGTTTAAATATACTATCAGAAATAGTAATAGTTTTTTTGTTATCTTGAATTAATAATTCCATTTTTTATTACCTTTATGATTCTATTTTAACAGATGGTTTAATAATTAATTTTGTTCCTGTTGGACCTGGCACTGAGCCTTTCAATAATAAAAAGTTATGAGTATTATCAATTTTTATTATTTTAAGATTTTGAATTGTAATTTGTTTATTTCCAAGTTGTCCTGACATTTTTTTTCCTTTAAAAACTTTACCAGGCGTTTGATTTTGTCCAATAGATCCTGGAGCTCTATGTGATAATGAATTACCATGACTAGCATCTTGTGTATGAAAATTCCACCTTTTTACTGTACCTGCAAAACCTTTTCCTTTTGAAGTACCAATAACATCAACTTTTTTTACATTATGAAATATTTCTATATCAATAAATTGACCTATTTTATATTTTTTAATATCTTCTTTTTTATCGTTTTTAATGCGGCATTCATGTAAATATAATCCAGGTTTTATGTTGTTTTTAAGATAATGTCCTAATTCGGCTTTATTTATATTATGTTTTTTTTCTCCAGATGTTATTTGAATTGCATTATATCCATCTTTTTTTTTATTTTTTATTTGTGTTATTTGATGTTTATAAATAGTAACTACTGTTACAGGAATAGATATGCCTTCTTCTGTGAAAATACGTGTCATACCTATTTTTTTACCTATTAATTTAATCATATTTTAATGATTCCTTATTTATCCATTGTTATAATAGTTTATCCTAAACTAATTTGTACATCTACTCCTGCAGCTAAATCTAGTTTCATTAATGCATCAACTGTTTTTTCTGTTGGTTCTACTATATCTACTAAACGTTTATGAGTACGAATTTCGTATTGATCCCGAGCATCTTTATCAACATGTGGTGAAATTAAAATTGTAAATCTTTCTTTTCTTGTTGGAAGTGGTATAGGTCCTCTTACTTGAGCTCCAGTACGTTTGGCAGTTTTTACAATTTCTGCAGTAGATTGATCTATTAAACGATGATCAAATGCTTTTAATCTGATACGAATTCTTTGATTTTGCATAAATTTATAATTTCCATGATTGATATTTTTAATTATGTATTTTAAAGATTGAGGTATAATAATGTGAATAGTAAGATTTTTTAAAAAAATATTTTAAAAACAATATTTTTTATAAAATTAGTTATTTTTGTATATTTTACAAAAAAGTGACTATATTTTCTTTAGCTTTTTTTATTGTATCCAAAATAAGATATATCAGTTTAATTTAATTTTATTGCAGTGAAGTAATATCTATACTTATTTTTGATAAGATAGACAATATAAAATATTTTATAAAAAATATTATTTTAAATCACATATTTGTTTTTATATTTAGATAAAACTATTTAAAGTAGATAATGTATAATGTTATCATTATGTATTAATAAAAACAAACGAGATAAACATATTTATTATATATGAATTAAATATAAAATTAAATAATAAAGTTCTTGATCGGTTGTTTATTTTAATTGTTTTTAAATTTAAAAAAATAATATTTATATAAATGTTTTATTTATGACATTTTTAAAATATATGCAAGTGTTTCTTATTTTTTGTATATTTCTTATATACTTAAAATAGTTTTAAATATACTTTTAACTGTTGTTTAATTTGATATGTTACATATTACATGCACAATATTACTTCATTTAAATCATTAATTGAATTAAAATCTTTAAATAAAAAAATTAATGGAAAAAAAATTATTTCTGGATTGAATTTAAACATTAATTATGGAGAATTTATTACAATTTTAGGTCCATCTGGATGTGGAAAAACTACTATATTAAGATTAATTGCTGGATTAGAATATGTCGATAATGGTTATATATTTATTGAAAATAAAGATGTTACTAAAATTCCAGCAGAAAAAAGACATGTTAATACAGTTTTTCAAAACTATGCTTTATTTCCTCATATGTCAGTATTTGATAATATAGCTTTTGGTTTAAAAATGAAAAAAAAGTCTTATAGAGAAATTCAATCTGAAGTTTACTCCATGTTATGTATGATACAGTTGGAAGATTTAAAAAATCGCTATCCTCATCAATTATCTGGAGGACAACAACAGAGAGTTGCTATTGCTCGTGCTATTATTAATAAACCTAAAGTTCTTTTATTAGATGAATGTTTATCTGCATTAGATTTTCATTTAAGAAAACAGATGCAAAACGAATTAAAATCGTTACAAAGATACTTAGGCATTACTTTTATTTATGTAACACATGATCAAGAAGAAGCATTAGCTATGTCTGATCGTATTATAGTAATGCGTAATGGAAAAATAGAACAAGATTCGACTCCATATGAAATTTATAAAAATCCAAAAAATATATTTGTTGCAAAATTTATTGGTTCTATTAATATTTTAAATTCTATTGTTTTGTATCGAATTAACAAAGAAAAAATACGTGCTATTGTTGAAGGATATGAATGTAATATTTACACTAAATTATTTGTACATAATGGTCAATATCTAAAAGTTTTATTACGTCCAGAAGATCTTCAAATTAAAAAATATAATAAATCTAAAACAAAAATTGGTTTAATTGGAAATATTTATCAAAGCAATTATAAAGGTGTAATGTTTGATATAGAAGTCAAATTAAATAATGGGAAAAAAATTTTAGTTTGTTCCTTTTTTAATGAAAATCAATTAGATATAAATTCCTTATTTAACAAAGAAGTGTGTATTACATGGATGAAAAAAAAGGAAATTGTATTATTAGATGAAAAAAAATAATATTTTATTTCAAAAAATTATTGTATATATTGTTATATTTTGGTTATTTTTTTTTATTTTTATACCAAATCTAGGTTTAATTTTTATTAGTTTTTTTCAATATAATGCAATTAAAATTTTTGATTTTATTTTAACTTTTGATAATTATAAAGAAATTTTTAATCCTGTGTATTATAGAGTAATGTTATATTCTATATATATATCTTTTTTCTCTACTTTATTATGTTTATTGATAGGATATCCGTTTTCTTTAATTTTAGCTACGGTTGTTTCTAAAAAATGGATATCTGTTATGTTATTTTTGTTAATTTTACCATTTTGGACTAACTCCCTTATTAGAATTTATGCATTAAAAATTTTTTTTAGTAAAAATGGTTATTTAAATTCTTTATTGTTATCAGTAAAATTAATTAATCAACCAATTGATATTTTGTATACTGAAGTAGGAGTAATCATAGGTTTAGTTTATCTTTTATTACCTTTTATGATTATTCCATTATTTTCTAGTATTCAAAAGATAGATAAGAATTGTATTGAAGCTGCTTTTGATTTAGGAGCTAACCGATTACGTGTTTTTTTTTCTATTATTTTCCCTTTAACTATTTCTGGAGTGATTTCGGGAAGTTTATTAGTATTTTTATCATCTATAGGTTTATTTTACGTTTCTGATATCATAGGTGGAAGTAGAAATTTATTAATAGGAAATATTATTAAAAATCAATTTCTTTATTTAAGAAATTGGCCATTTGGATCAGCTATGAGTATTTTTTTAATATTTATTATGATTATTGTTTCATATATTTATTATCATATATTAATTCTATTTAACAAAAAATAATTTAATTTTAATGAAATTTATTTTTCGTAATATATTTATAATTTTGATATATATTATTTTATATATTCCAATAATAATATTAGTTGTTAATTCTTTTAATTTGTCAATTTTTGGATATAAATGGCATGGTTTAACATTGCAATGGTATGATTTACTATTAAAAAATGATAGTTTAATAGATTCTGCTATTCATTCATTAATTTTAGGTAGTTGTTCTTCAATTATTTCAACTATTTTAGGTACTTTAGTAGCAGTAATTTTATATTTTTATGAATTTAGATTTAAAAAATTTATTACTTCTATGTTATTTATTATTATCATTATTCCTGATATAGTATTAGCGATTTCTTTGCTTTTATTGTTTGTTTTTTTAAAAATTGAATTAGGTTTTTATTCTTTATTAATTGCACATATTACATTTTCTTTACCGATAGTTGTAGTAATTATTTACACGAGAATTAAAGATTTTGATGTCAAAATTTTAGAAGCTGCTAGAGATTTGAGTGCAAGTGAATTTATTATTTTAAAAAAAATAATACTTCCTTTATTAAGTCCATCTATTGTATCATCTTGGTTATTAACTATGACTCTTTCTATGGATGATGTGATTATTTCTTCGTTTATTACTGGTCCATCATATGAAATTTTACCATTAAAAATTTATTCTATGGTGAAAATTGGAATTTCACCTGAAGTCAATGCAATTGCAGCAATATTATTATTGTTTTCTTTTATTTTTTTATTTATTAGTGAGTGGATTACTAAAAAATATATTTAAATAAAAATATAATTTTTCATAGTATGTTTAAAATTTTGTATTTTAAAATAGGAAATTAATAATGAAAAAATGTTTTTTATTTTTAATGTTAAGTTTTTTAATAATACATTATTTTTCAATATCTTTTGCTGATGGTAGAGATAAAAAAATATATTTTTATAATTGGTCTGAATATATACCAACAGGTTTATTAAGTCAGTTTACTAAAGAAACTGGAATTAAAGTAATTTATTCAACTTATGAATCTAATGAAAGTATGTATACAAAACTAAAAAGCAATCCTAATTCTCATTATGATTTAATAGTACCATCTACTTATTTTATTTCTAAAATGCGTAATGAAGATATGTTAACAAAAATAAATCGTAATAAACTAACTCATTTTAACAATCTTGATCCTAGTTTGTTAAATAAATCTTTTGATCCTAATAATGATTTTTCTATTCCATATATTTGGGGTGCTACTGGTATAGGAGTTAATCAAAAAATAACTAATAAATTAAACATTGAATCTTGGGCAGATTTATGGAATCCTATTTTTAAAAAGAAAATATTATTAACTAATGATGCTAGAGAAGTTTTTCAGATCGCTTTACTTAAATTAGGTTATTCAGGTAATACAAAAGATAAATTGGTTATAAAAAAAGCATATGAAGAATTAATTAAATTGATGCCAAATGTTCGAATGTTTAATTCTGATAATCCAGCATATCCATTTATTCAAGGAGAAATTGAAATTGGTATGATGTGGAACGGTTCTGCATTTTTAGCAAATCAACAATCTGATATGAAGATAAATTTTATTTGGCCTAAAGAAGGAGGAATTTTTTGGATGGATAGTTTAGCCATTCCAAAAAATGCTGAAAATATTGAAGGAGCTTTAAAACTTATTGATTTTTTGTTAAGACCAGATATTGCTGCTTTAGTTGCAAAAAAAATTGGTTATCCTACACCAAACTTAACAGCAAAAAAGCAATTATCTACTCAGATTTTATCTGATATAAATTTATATCCAAGCAAATCAATTTTAGACAAAGGAGAATGGCAAGATGATGTAGGAGAAACATCTTTAATATATGAAGACTATTTTCAAAAATTGAAACTAATACATTGAAATTATTAAAGTGAGTTTAATAATATTGTTTTTCTATTTTTTATGTTCAAAATTTATTCGTTTATTGGTAAGTATGAGATCCATATTCATGATCAGTAACGTCTTTGACACCTTTTATTTCATTGGGAAATAAATTCATTAATTTTTTTTCTATTCCTTCTTTTAAGGTAATTTGTGCCATAGAACATCCATTACATCCTCCTTTAAATTTTAATAATACATATCCTTCATTAATAATATCAATTAGTGATATGTGTCCTCCATGTAATGATAATTGTGGATTAATTTGTGATTGAATAATGTGTCTTATTTTATTTATTAATGAATCTTTTTTAAATATTTTTTTGTTTTTATTTTTGTAAGTTAGCTGAATAGTTAATTGAGAGTTTAATTGATTTGAAATAAAATCTACTATAGCTCCTTTTAGAAAGGCAACATCTTTTTTATCTAGATATGCATCAAATTTATCAAACTGAATTTTAACATTTTCTTCATTTGTTTTTTTAGGTACGTAATAAATTACTTTTCCTTCTATTTTTTTTGAATTTGTTTGTTCAATAAAAAATTTAATTTGTGTTCCTTTTTTTTGTTTTGTTAATAATTTGATAAAATGTTTTTGTGCAGATTTTGTAATATGAATCATATAAAATATACCTATTTAAGAATTTTTAATATGTTTTTCAATTTGTTTTTTTTAGGTCAGAAACATTTCCTATTTCTGATCCAAATTTAATAAACATTTTTTTTTTTAAAGATGAATTTAAAGTAATATATTTTTTTTGAAATAATGTAATTACAGTTGAACCAATTTGAAATTTTCCCATTTCTTCTCCTTTTTTTAAAAAAATTTTATTATTTTTTGAGTAATTCCAATATTGGATTTCATTTTCATGTTTTTTATTGATTATTCCATGCCATTTAGTACTAATACTTCCTACAATTATTGATCCTATTAAAATTTGTGCCATCATACCAAATTTTGTATTAAAAATACATATGATTCGTTCATTTTTTGTAAAAATATTAGAAATAGAGTTAACATTTTTTTTATTTACTGAAAAAAATGTACCAGGAATATAAATCATTTTTTTTAAAATTCCGCTGTATGGCATATGTACACGGTGATAATTAGCAGGAGATAAATAAAAAGTTATAAATAACCCATTTTTAAATAAAATACTACTATTAATATCATTAGCAAATAATGATTCTAATGTATAATTATATTTTTTCGCTTGTATAATTATATTTTTTTGAATTTTCCCTAGTTCTGTGATTATTCCATCTACTGGAGATACTAATTGATTATATCCAGATGCTATTGGACGATTTTTTTTTTTAAGTTTTCTTAAAAAGAAAGAATTAATATTTTTATATTGTGAATAATGATTTAGTCGATTTTCTTGTAAATTAATTTTATATTTTTTAACGAAAAATTTTATAAAAATTTTTGTTAAGAATGAACAATTTTTATTTGCAATCCATCCAAAAAATTGAGTAATTTTTTTTTGAACAAAAAAAGATATTTTCTCTTTCATATTTTTTATTAAATTAAATATAAATATGTATATTTATATTTAAAACCATTGTAGTTTATTTATAATATTTTTTCTGGGGTACCTGGATTCGAACCAGGGATGCCAGGATCAAAACCTGGTGCCTTGCCACTTGGCTATACCCCAAAATTTTTTCATTTTTTTAAATACGGGAGGCGAGAGTTGAACTCGCATGCTTTATAGCGCTAGAATCTAAATCTAGTGCGTCTACCAATTTCGCCACTCCCGCATTTTATTTTTGAGGCTACGACAGGATTTGAACCTGTGACCTCAGCGTTATGAGTGCTGTGCTCTTACCAACTGAGCTACGTAGCCTTTTTTTTAAAAAAAATAAAATAGGTACTAAATATTTATGTTTTTTTTAAATTACCATGACAAAACTTATATTTTTTTCCAGATTTACATGGACAAGGCATATTTCTTCCTAATTTATTTTTATTAAGATGTTGATCTTGAATCAACAAAATATTATTTTTTTTATTTTGCTTATCTGACGAATAAATTTTGTGTTTTAATAAAATATTACTATTTTCATTTATAAATTTCAAATTTTCTATTTGGTTTACTTCAATATTATTTAATGTTGATATAACTTCATATTTTAATGTATTTAACATATTTGAAAACATATTAAAAGATTCTCGTTTATATTCTTGTTTTGGATCTTTTTGTGCATAACCTTGTAAATGAATTCCTTGTCTTAGATAATCCATTGCTGCACAATGTTCTTTCCATAAAAAATCTAATTTTTGCAACATAATGTTTTTTTCAAAAGATCTCATAATTTTTTGACCTATTTTTTTTTCTAAATGATTATATAGATCAATCATTTTTTTCAAAATTTCTTTTTTTAACTGATCTTGAAGTTTTTCTTTATTTTTATTTATTTCCAGATATTTTTGAATAGATATTTCTAAACGAAAATCTTTTTTTAATTGGTTTTGCAATTTTTTTAATTGAATTTCATTAGTTAATAAATTATTTGAAATATATTTATTTAGTATAAGATTAATCACATCTTCACGAATTTTTTTAATAGTATCATATATATCAGATCCATTTAATAAATTATTTCTTTGTGCATAAATTGCACGACGTTGATCGTTTGCTACATCATCATATTCTAAAAGTTGTTTTCTGATATCAAAATTTCGACTTTCAACTTTTCTTTGAGCATGTGCAATAGCTTTAGTAACCCATTTATGTTGTATAGATTCTCCTGGTTTCATACCTAATGTTTTCATCATATTTGCTACTTTCTCTGAAGCAAAAATACGCATTAAAGAATCTTCCATAGAAAGATAAAATCTAGATGAACCAGGGTCTCCTTGTCTTCCAGATCTTCCTCTTAATTGGTTATCAATTCGACGTGATTCGTGATGTTCTGTTCCGATGATATGTAATCCACCTATGTTAATTATTTTTTTGTGATTTTCTTTCCATTTTTTTTTAATTTCATTAATTTCTTTTTGGTTTCTATTTTTAATTTTTTTAATTTCTGCTTGCCAATTTCCACCTAACAAAATATCTGTTCCTCTTCCAGCCATATTTGTTGCAATCGTCACCGCACCTTCCATTCCGGCTTGTGCTATAATGTCTGCTTCCATTTCATGAAATTTAGCATTTAATACATTATGTTTAATTTTTTTTTCTTTTAATTTTTTTGATATTAATTCTGATTTTTCAATAGAGATAGTACCTACTAAAACTGGTTGTCCTTTTTGACTACATTTTTTAATTTCATTAATAATAGCATTAATTTTTTCTTTTTCTGTAATAAAAACTAAATCTGGAAAATCTTTCCTAATCATAGGCGAATTAGTTGGTATTACAATAGTATCTAATTGATAGATTGAACGAAATTCACAAGCTTCTGTATATGCAGTTCCTGTCATTCCAGATAATTTTTCATAAAGTCGAAAATAATTCTGAAAAGTAATTGATGCTAATGTTTGGTTTTCATTTTTTATTTCTACTTTTTCTTTTGCTTCTATTGCTTGGTGTAAACCATCTGACCATCTACGTCCTTCCATAGTTCTTCCAGTATATTCATCTACAATAACTATTTCTCCATTTTTTACTAAATAGTCAACATTTTTATTAAAAAGTACATGTGCACGTAAAGCAGCCATAACGTGATGCATAAGTACAATATTAGAAATTGAATAAAGAGATTCTCCTTTTTTCATTAATTTTTCATGTACTAATAATTTTTCAATTAAATCTAATCCTCTTTCTGTTAGAGTTACATGTTTTGATTTTTCATCAATAGAAAAGTGTCCTTTACCTTGAAAAAAATCAGAATCATCTTGTTCTTGTTTTTTTAAATAAGGAATGATTTTATCAATTTTTTGATATAGTTTTGAACTATTTTCAGCAGGACCTGATATAATCAGTGGAGTTCTTGCTTCGTCAATTAAAATTGAATCTACTTCGTCTATTAATGCATAATGTAAGGTTCTTTGAACTCTTTCTTGTGGACTAAAAACCATATTATCTTTTAAATAATCAAAACCATATTCATTGTTTGTGCCATAAGTTACGTCCGCTAAATATGCTGTTTTTTTCATTTTATTAGATATTCCTGAGATATTAATTCCTACTGTCATATCAAGAAATTCGAATAGTGGTTTATTATTTTCTCCATCTCGTTTTGCTAAATAATCGTTAACAGTAACAATATGTACTCCTTTTTTAGTTAATGCATTTAAATATGCTGGTAATGTTGCTGTTAATGTTTTACCTTCTCCAGTACGCATTTCTGCTATACAACGTTCATTTAAGACAATTCCTCCAAGAATTTGAACATCAAAATGACGCATATTAAACACTCTTTTACTAGCTTCTCTAACCGTTGCAAAAGCTTCTGGAAGTAATTCGTTTATTTTTTTACCTAATTTTAGTTGTTTTCTAAATTTTTTGGTTTGTAATTTAAGTTGATAATCTGAAAAATTCTTTATTTTTTTTTCAAGTTTATTAATAAGATAAACAGTTTTATTTAAACGATTTAGAATTTTTTCATTTCTATTTTGAAAAAGTTTTGTTAATAATTTATTAAACATATTTTGTATTGAGGATTTTTTTTATAAAAAATAATTTTTTGTTTTTTTTATTTAGTAATAATATTATGATTTATATCATAAATAATATAATTTCGAAATTAAAAAAACGTTTATTATACAAGATATTAAGTTCATTGATAAAAAATATTTGTTTTAAACAAATATTTTTTATCAATTAAATCATTAATCTTAAAGGAGATTTAAATGACAAAGGAATTTCTGATTCATCATTGAATGTGACCATATCCCATGCCGACTTCATTTCTAAAGTAGTTTGTAATAATTTATTATTTAATGCATGTCCTGATTTATATGCAGTAAAGGCACCAATAATATTATATCCACAAATAAATAAATCACCTAAAGCATCTAACGTTTTATGTCGTACGAATTCATCTTCGAATCTTAATCCATCTTTATTTAAGATGTGATAATCATCAACTATAATTGCACAGTCGAAACTACCTCCTAAACATAAGCCTTTGGATTGTAAATATTCAATATTATTCTTGAAACCAAAAGTACGTGCACGACTTAAGTCTCGAACAAAAGATTTTTCAGAAAAATCTAATTTATAACGTTGACGACTTCTATCAATTACAGGATGATTGAAATTAATAGTAAAATCTAAACTAAAACCATTATATGGAGCTAGTTCTGCCCATTTATCCCCATCGAATACACGTACACATTTTTTAATTCGAATAAATTTTTTCATACTATTTAATTCTTCAATGCCTGCATCTAATAGTAAAAAAACAAATGGAGCTGCGCTGCCATCCATAATAGGAATTTCTGGAGCATCGACTTCAATAATAACATTATCAATTCCTAATCCAGCTAAAGCAGCATTTAAATGTTCTATTGTTGATATACGTACATTGTTATGATTGACCAGGCAGGTGCATAACATGGTATCACGTACTGATTTTGCATTTGCTAAAAAATCAACGGGAGGATTTAAGTCTATTCTTCTATAAATAATTCCTGTATTTGATAGTGCTGGACTTAGTGTTAAAGTAACTTTTTTACCGATGTGTAGTCCCATTCCGGTGACTTTAACAATGCGTTTAAGTGTCCTTTGTCTAATCATTATTAAGTACTCAAATATTTACTATACGTCTTGTCATCCTTTGAAAAGGATAACAAGACAATATTATAACATAAAAAATAAAATTTTAATTAAAAATTTAATCAGCTTGCTTTCTTAAAAAAGCAGGAATATCTAAGTAATCTAGATCTTTTTTAGATCTTATTTCTTTTTCTCTATTTATTTTAGATATTATTTGTTTTTCCATTAATGGTGTTATATTAGAAATGGAAGTTTGATTATTTGAATTATATAATTGTTTGATTGAAGATACTGTTTTTTGATTATTGATTAATGTTATTTCTTGATTTTTTTCCATTCCTATTCCAGTTGCTACAACAGTAACACGTAATTCATCATTCATTTCTGGATCTAATGAAGTTCCAATTACGACTGTTGCATTATCTGATGCAAATGCACGGATTGTATTTCCAACTGTTTCAAATTCGTCTAGTTTTAAATCGAATCCTGCAGTAATATTAACTAATACACCTCTAGCTCCAGATAAATTAATATCCTCTAATAGAGGACTAGAAATAGCTATTTCTGCTGCTTCTTCTGCTCGATCTTCTGCATTAGCAACTCCAGAACCCATCATTGCATATCCCATTTCAGACATTACAGTTCGAACATCAGCAAAATCAACATTCATTAAACCAGGACGTGTAATAAGTTCTGCAATACCTTGTACTGCACCTTTTAATACATCATTTGCTGAACTGAATGCATCTAATAAAGAAATTCCTCTTCCAAGTACTTTCAATAGTTTGTCATTTGGAATAGTAATTAGTGAATCAACAAATTTAGATAATTCTACAATTCCTGATTCTGCAAAAGCTAAACGTTTTTTTCCTTCAAAATGAAAAGGTTTTGTAACTACTGCTACAGTCAGAATACCTAATTCTTTAGCAATTTCTGCAACAACAGGTGCCGCGCCTGTTCCTGTTCCTCCACCCATTCCTGCAGCGATAAAAACCATATCTGCACCATCTAATGCATTATGTAATGCTTCTCGATCTTCTTCTGCAGCATTTCTCCCTATTTCTGGATTTGCTCCAGCTCCTAATCCTTTAGTAATCCCGCTTCCTATTTGAATCGTTTGTTCTACTGCAATTTTTCGTAATGCTTGTGCATCTGTATTAATTGCAAAAAAATCTACTCCTTCAATATGTTTTCGTACCATGTGTGCAACTGCATTTCCTCCTCCTCCTCCTACACCAATTACTTTAATTATTGCGTCATTAGATAATTCTACTGGTTCAAACATAATCTTTTCCTCTTTAAGTACAGATTTTTTTTAATTTTAAAATTCTTTTTTTATCCAACTAGTAAATTTGTTTAACCAATCACTTATTAATATACTTTTATTTTTTTGTTTTTCATCTTCAAAATGATTTTGTTTTCCATAATGTAAAAGACCAACTGTTGTTGAATAATAAAGTTTTTTCGCATGATCAGTTAAACCAGTAATATTTAATGGTTTTCCAATTCGTACTTGAGTATTAAAAACTTTTTGTGCACATTCAACTAATCCATCCATTTGTGCACCACCTCCAGTTAGTACTATACCTGCAGCTAGATGATGTTTAATTCCATGTTGACGCAATTTATTTTGTAATTTGATAATTTCTTCATTAACTAAATTTAATAATTCTGTATAACGTGGTTCTATTACTTCGGCTAATGTTTGACGTTGTAAATGTCTAGGAGGTCTACCTCCTACACTTGGTACTTCTACATTTTTTTCTTTATTAATTACAGCATTTAATGTACAACCATATTTTATTTTAATAATTTCTGCATCATTTGGTGGGGTTCCAAATGCATAAGAAATATCACTTGTAACAACATTGCCTGCATAAGGAATAACTTTAGTATGTCTTAATGCTCCTCCGGTATAAATTGCCATATCCATTGTTCCTCCACCAATATCTATGACGCATACTCCCAATTCTTGTTCATCTTCAGTAAGTACAGAATAACTGGAAGCTAATCCAGAAAATATTAATTGTTTTACTTTTAATCCACATCTTTCTACAGCTTTCATTATATTTTTAGCCATGTCATTATGACAAGTAATTAAATGTACTTTAGCTTGCATACGAACACCAGAAAGACCTATTGGATTTTTGATTCCTTCTTGGTAATCAATTTTATATTCTTGTGGAATTACATGAAGTATTCTATGTTCATCACGTACTTTTACAGATTTTGCTGTATGAACAACATTGTCAACATCATCTTGAGTGACTTCTTCTTCTGAAATTGGAACCATGCCAATTTCGTTTTGACATCTAATATGTTTTCCAGATAGTGCTAAATATACTGATGTAATTTGACAATCAGCCATTAATTCTGCTTGATTAATAGAACGTTGTACACATTGAACAACAGATTCTAGATCGTTTACACCCCCCTTATCCATTCCTTTAGATGGTGTATTACCTACACCAATTATATTAATAATACCATCTGGTAAAATTTCTCCTACAAGTACAGATACTTTTGAAGTACCAATTTCAAGACCAACTAATAATTTTTTATCTATTGTTTTGATCATCATCAATATCTCTGTATATATTTGATAAATATTTCGAAATTATTAAATATGTAGAAGTTATTTTTTAACTTATAGCTATCCCATTTTTATAGCGAAGATCTATATATCTAATATTTTTTTTAATATTATTTGTCAATATTGGATATAGAGAAATAAATTTATCAAAACGTTCTTTAATATTTTTTGTTCCAATGTTTAATTCTATATTATTGGTTAATTTGACAATCCAACTACCTCGATTTGTCATTTTTAATATTTTAATATCTAAATTATATATTTTTAATTTTTGAATCATAAATTTATACATTTTTAATACTTCATTATGACTATTATTAGGTCCATATAATATTGGAAATTCGTTTTTTATTTTGTTTGATAAAGTAAAAATGTGTCCTTCTATATTAAGAAAAAAGTGATTATTCCATTTTACATAAGGTTCATATTCAGTGAGGTAAATATTTATTATATTTGGCCATTTTTTATAAATTTTAACATTTTGAATCCATGGAATTTCTTTGATTTTATAAATTATGTTTTTAGTGTTTATATTGAAAAAATTTATATTATTATTTAATATAATTTTTTTTATTTCTATATCGTTTGTATATTGTCTTTGACCCATAATTTTTATATTTTTAATGGATAGGTTAATATTTTTTATCAAAAAAAAGAAAATATAAATAATCATAAAAATAATTAAAATTTTTATAAAAAAAAATATTTTAAATATTTTTTTTTTATTAAAAACATAATTTTTATATTTATTTTTTTTTATAAACATTTTAATTATTTTTGTAATATATTATTCTGCTAATTCTAAAATTTTCTTTACTAATTTTGAGAAACTAATGCCTATCGTTTGTGCTGCAATAGGAATTAAGCTTTTTTTTGTCATTCCAGGTGATGTATTTACTTCTAGTAAAAAGAAATTATTGTTATTTTCCATTAAATCAACTCTTCCCCATCCAGAACATCCAATAGATTGATAAGCGTCGTATGCTATTTTTTTTAATTTTAATTCTTTTATTTTACTTAATCCACTTGGACAAAAATATTTTGTTTCAAGAGATTGATATTTTGCATAATAATCAAAAAAATTTTTTTTTGTTTGAATTCGAATTGCAGGTAATATTTTATCTCCTATTATTCCAACAGTATATTCTGGACCATTTAAACATTTTTCAATAAGAATTGTTTCATCGTATTTAAAGGCTGTATTGATTGCATTTTTTAATTTTAAAATAGTATTAATTTTAGAAATTCCAATACTTGATCCTTCTAGTGTTGGTTTTATAATTAATGGCATACCTAAATGTTGAACAAATTGAAAAAGTTCTTTATCTGTTATTTTTTTTATTTTTTTTTTTTTTAAAAAAACATAAGGTGCTACTGGTAAATTAATACCTGACCATAATTGTTTACTTCTTAATTTGTCCATTGCCAGTGCTGAAGCAAGAACCTTACTACCTGTATATGGTAGTTTTAACATTTCTAATACTCCTTGAATTATACCATCTTCTCCACCTTTACCATGTAAAGCTATAAAAACTCTTGTATAATTAAATTCTTTAATTTTTATCAAAGGAAATAATTTAATATCTATAGGATATGCATTAATTTTAGCTTTTTTTAATCCGTTTAAAATAGAATAACCAGATTTTAAAGAAATTTCTTTTTCTGAAGAATTACCTCCTAACAGTACAGCAACTTTATCAATCATAAAGTATTTTTCCTCTATTTTGTATTATTGATTTTAACTTTGTTTTTTTTAAATATTTTGCAATATTTTCTATATTACCTGCACCTTGTATTATTATTAAATCATTTTTTTTAATAATTTTTCTTAATCTTTGAAAGATTTCTTTATTATTTTTTACGAATATCGGATTTATTTTACCTTTTCTTTGAATTTCTTTACATAAATTTTCACTATTTATTCCTAAAATTGGTTTTTCTCCAGCAGAATAAATATTTAACATTAATAAAATATCTACTTTTTGCAATACATTAACAAAACTTAAATATAAATCTTTAGTTCTACTGTATCTATGTGGTTGAAATAACATGATAATTCTTTTTTTTGGCCATCCTATTCTAGCAGTCTTAATAGTTGCTTCTAATTCTGTAGGATGATGTCCATAATCGTCAATGAGTATAATACTTTCATTTTTATCTGTTTGTTTATTTATATAAAAATTTCCTAAGATATCAAATCTTCTTTCTATACCCTGAAATAAATTAATGGAATCAATAATAGTTCGATAAGAAATTTTTTCTGTTATTGCTGTTGTTATGGCAGCAGTGGCATTTAATATATTATGTTTACCAGGTATGTTTAATGAAAACTTTATTTTTTCTCCTCTATTTATTGATAGTTTAAAAAAACTTTTATTTATAATTTGCTTGTATGTAATAATTTGTATATTTGCAGATTTACTAAATCCATATGTAATAATTTTTTTTTTTATTCTAGGAATAATAGATTTGATAATAGGATCATCAATACACAAAATAGCTTTTCCATCATAAGGAAGATTATTTAAAAAAGTAATATAAGATTTTTTTAGTATTTCTATATCGCCTAAATATGTTTCCATATGTTCATATTCTATATTAGTAATAACTATTACATATGGTTTTAATAATAAAAAAGATGCATCACTCTCATCTGCTTCTATTATTAAATAATGACTTTTTCCTAATAGTGCTTGTAATGCATCTTTTTTTGTAATTCCTCCATTAATAAATGTAGGATTTAATCCTGCCATTTGATATATATCATTTATAATAGATGTAGTTGTTGTTTTTCCGTGTGTTCCTGAAACAGCTATGCTATAATAACATTTTGTTAATTCTGCTAATATTTCAGAACGTTTAAAAATTGGAATGCCTATTTTTTTTGCAGTTATTATTTCTATATTGTTTGAAGATATTGCTGTAGAAATAATTAGTGAACATGCGTTAATAACATTTTTTGGATGATGATAGGAATATATTTTAATTCCATTTTTTTTTAATCGTTTAGTAACTTTATTTTTTTTTATATCAGAACCTGTGATATAAAAACCCTTTTTAAATAAAATTTCTGCTAATCCTCCCATTCCCATACCTCCTATTCCAATAAGGTGTATAGGTTGGGATTGATTTGTTGTAAAGTTTAATATATTAAGATTTTGTTTTTTGTAATTCATTTATTTATTTTTTACTATATCTATTAATATAGATGATATTTTTTCAGTGCTATTTCTAATAGCAATATTTTTACTTCTTTTAGCCATTTTTAGAAGATCTTCTCTATTCCAACTTTTTAATATTTTTATTATTTTTTGAGGTGTAAGATTTTTTTCTTTAATAATTATTGCAGAACCAATTTTTTTTAGTATTAATGCGTTTTTATATTGTTGTTGATCTTTATGTTCAAATGGAATAAAGATAGCTGGTAATCCAATAGTTGCAATTTCTGTAACTGTTAGTGCTCCAGATCTAGATATGACAACATCTGCCCAATTATATGCTTGAGAAATATTTTTTATAAATTCTATTAATTTATAATTTTTTAATTTATTATTTAATTGATCGTATATTTTTTTTGTTTCTTTTTTTAATCCTTTTCCAGTTTGGTGTAAAATTAATATTTTTTTGTCTAATTCTGATGCAATTTTTGGTATTATTCTATTTATTGTCTGAGAGCCTTGACTTCCTCCTAATATTAAAATACGTATTATTTTGTTTCTATGTTTAAATCTTTTTTGAGGTACTTCTATATTTAATATTTTTTTACTAATAGGATTTCCAACTGTTTGAGCATCTTTGAAAGTATTAGGAAAAGCTTGTAAAACTAATTTTGCAAAAAGAGATAAAAAACGATTTGTTAATCCAGCAATTGTATTTTGCTCATGTAAAATGATAGGGATATTAGAAATCCATCCTGCAATAGAACCTGGTCCAGAAATATATCCTCCCATTGATAAAATTATATCAGGTTGATATTTATTTATTATTTTTTTAGATTTTAAAATTGCTTCGAATATTTTTATAAAATTACAAAAAAAATTTTTTATTCCTTTTCCACGTAATCCTGATATTTCAATAGATTTAAATTTAATTTTTTCTTTTGGAATTAAAAGATATTCCATTTTTCTTGTAGTTCCTATCCAATAAATTTTCCATCCTTTATTTTTTAGATATTTTGCTATTTCAATTCCAGGTAATATATGTCCTCCAGTTCCACCACCTATAATCATTAATTTTTTAATATTATTCATTATTTTTTATTAAAATTGCTTGATTTAAATTAGTACGAATTTCAAAATCGATTCTTATTAATATTGCAATTGACATAATTATGATTAATAAACTAGATCCTCCATAGCTAATTAACGGTAAAGTTAACCCTTTAGTAGGTAATAATCCAGATGCAGAACCAATGTTAATTAGTGCTTGTACTGTTAACCAAATACCGATAGCACATGCTAAATATCCTGAGAAATATTCCTTGTTATCCAAAGATTTTTTCCCTATTTTTATACTTTTAAAAATAATATAAAATAACAGTAAAAGTACTGTAATGACACCAAAATATCCTAATTCTTCTGCTAAAATAGAAAAAATAAAATCTGTATGTGCCTCAGGTAAATATTCTAATTTTTGAATTGAATTTCCTAATCCTTCTCCAAATAAAAAACCTCTACCAAATGCCATTAGTGATTGTGTTAGTTGATATCCAGTATTAAATGGATCTTCCCACGGATTTAAGAAACTCATTATACGTTCCAAACGGTATGGTTGGATGGTAATTAGTATGAAAATAGTAAAAACAAAACTTGTAATACTGATTACAAATATAATTAATTTAGCTCCAGCTAAAAATAGCAGTGATAAAATAGTAACTAATAATATTATAATTGTTCCAAAATCTGGTTGTATTAATAATAATATGCTTATTACTATTAAAATGAATATAGGTTTTATAAATCCAAAAAATTGATTTTTTACTTCTTCATATTTTCTAACAATATATCCACTAATATAAATAAATGAAGTTAATTTTGTAATTTCAGACGGTTGTAAACTAATTATTCCAATATGTATCCATCTTGATGAGCCATTTATATTTTCTCCAAAAAAGAGTACAATTATTAGTAAGGAACAATTAAATATTAATAATGTAATGCTATTTTTTTCCCACCATTTGATTGGAATAGTTAAAATAAATATAAATAATAAAGAAGATATAATTAAATAGATTAAATTTTTTTTTGCAAAAAAATATGGATCTTCTGTTAATTTTTGTCCTATAGAAATAGACGCAGATGTTACCATAATGAAACCTACAATTGAAAGGAAAATAACACTCCAAAGTAAATTTCGGTCATATAAAATAATATTTATTTTTTTTTTTTATAATTTTTTTTAAATTTAATCATTCTTTTTAACTAATTTGGTAAATGTTTTTCCTCTATGTTCAAAATTATTAAATTGATCAAAGCTAGAACATCCTGGTGAAAATAGTACAATGTCTCCTTTTTTTAAAAGAGGAGAGATATGTTGTATGAGTTCTTGGATTGTATTTTTTAAAATACTATTTTTTTTTAATTTTAATAAAAGATGTCCATCTTTTCCAAAACAATATAATTTGATATTACTATATTTTATGTAATTATATAAAATTTCAATGTTTTTTGATTTTAAAATTCCGCCCATAATTAAATGTATATTTTTTTTTGTTTTTGTTGCTTTTAATGCTGCTATAGTACTACCTAAATTAGTAGATTTTGAATCGTTAATCCATTTGATACCTTTATATTTGTGTATGCATTCCATTCTATATGGTAGTGGAGTATATTTGATTATATTATTTAAAATATTTTTATAAGGTATTCCTATTTTTTTAGTTATTGCAATTGCTGCTAAAATATTTAAATAATTATGTTCTCCTGTTAAATGAATTTGATTAATATCAATTAATTTTTTTCCATTGGATTCTAATGTTTTTTTAGTTGTATTTAATTGATAGTTACCAGAATTTATTCCAAAACTTATACAATCTTTTTTTTCTTTTAATAAAGGCCATGTATTTTTATCTTGTTCATTAATAATACAAGTAAGTGCATTATCATATATTTTCAATTTTTTCGAACAATATTCTGAAAAACCTTTTGGATAACGATCCAAATGATCTTCAGTGATATTTAATATAGTTGAAATATTTGATTTCAATGAAAAAGTAGTTTCTAGTTGAAAACTAGAAAGTTCTAAAATATATAAATCATATTTTTTTTTTAATAAACTTAAAACAGGAATGCCAATATTTCCACCTATAGCAACATTCCATCCATTTTTTTTTAGTATATAATACACTAATGTAGCAACTGTACTTTTTCCATTTGAACCTGTAATAGAAATAATTGGTTTATTAACTTCATAAGAAAAAATTTCTATATCACTGACTATTTTGATTCCTTTTTTTATTGCTTCTTTTAATCCTGGTATTTTTAATGAAATACCAGGATTAATGACAATTAAATCAGCATTCATAATCCATTTTCTTTTTATTGATCCAAAATGATATTTAATATTTTTTAGAATATTTTTGTTTTTTAATGTTGATTTAATCTCTATTACATATATATCAGTTTTGTAAGATAAAAAAAAGTCTATACAGGATAATCCAGTAATTCCTAAACCTATAATAACAATTTTTTTACCATTATAATTCATTTTTAAAATCCTATAAAAATTATTAAACTAATTAATAAAAAAATAATAGAAATTATCCAAATTCTTATAACAATTTTTGGTTCAGAATATCCTTTTAATTCATAGTGATGATGAATTGGAGCCATATAAAAAATTCTTTTTTTATATAATTTAAATGATATCATTTGCAGTATTACAGATATTGTTTCTATTATAAAAACTCCGCTCATAATAAAGAAAAAAAATTCTTGATGTGTTAATATAGCTAATATTCCTAATATTCCTCCTAATCCTAACGATCCAGTATCTCCCATAATAATTTGAGAAGGATAAGTATTAAACCATAAAAAACCTAATCCTGAACCTATTATAGATGCATAAATAATATTTAATTCATTAGCATATTTTAAATAAATTACGTTAAAATAATTAGCAATATTTATATTACCAATAATAAATAGCATTATTGTCGATCCAAATGAAATTAATATTACAGGCATGATCGCTAATCCATCTAATCCATCTGTTAAATTTACTCCATTGCTTGTACCAACTAAAATAAAATAAATTAAAATTATATAAGTAACAAAATTTAATTTTATTATAATTGGATTTAAAAGTGGTAGTATTAATTTTATAGATAAATAATTTTCATTATTAACACATAAAAAAAAACCAATTAGTAGTGCAGAAATAGATTGAAAAAAATATTTCCAACAGGATCTTAATCCTGTTGAGTTCTGATTTTTAATTTTTTTATAATCATCAATAAAACCGATTATGCTGTACATTAGTAATGTAATTAATACATACCATACTTGTATATTTTGTAAATTACTCCATAATAAAACAGAAATAGTAATAGAAAATATTATTAATATTCCACCCATTGTGGGTACGTTTTTCTTCTTTTTATGAAGATTTGGTCCTTCTTTCCTAATTATTTGATGAACTTTTTTTTTTTTAAGATAATTAATTAAAAATGGTCCAAATATTAGTAAAATAAAAAAAGATGTAAATAAACTTCCAAAAAAACGCAAATTTAGATGTGTTATCCAGTTAAGATTTAAAAAGAAATTTGTAATAATTATTAGCACAAAAAATGCTCCTTAATTTTCTTTACTATTTTTTCCATTCTCATTTTTCTAGATCCTTTAATTAATATTGATATTTTTTCTTTTTTATTAATTATTTGAATTAATTGTTTAATTATTTGATTTTTTGATTTAAAAAATTTTCCAAAAATAATTTTGTTATTAACAATTTTATATTTATCACCTATAATAAAGACCTCATCTAAATTTGATTTAATTACATAATTAGCTATTATTTTATGAAAGATAATGCTTTTTTTCCCTAATTCGTATGTATCTCCAATAACTAATACTTTGTACATATTTAATTGAGATGATAAAAAATTAATTGCAGAAATCATTGAACCTATATTTGAATTATAGGTATCATCAAAAACAAATTTATTTTTTTTTAATATTATAGGATATAATCGTCCTTTAATTGGTTTGGAATTTAATATTCCATTGTAAATATGGTTTAAATTAGCTCCTACTGATATTGATATTGCAGTTGCTGCTAATACATTAGAAACATTATGTATTCCAGGAATATTTAATAATACTTTATCTAGTATTCCTATAGGTGTATGCATATCAAATTGAACATTGTTGATATTTGTTTTTATATTTTTTGCATAAAAATGACAATTTTTTTTTTTAAATAAAGAAAAATAAAATATATTTTGTTTATCAGTAAATTTTGATTTCCAATTTTTTAAATCATGACTGTCTAAGTTAAAAATGCCAGTTCCTTTTTTAGATAAATAAGATAGAATTTCTCCTTTTTCTTTAGATACTCCTTTAATTGATTTAAATTTATCTAAATGTGCATGAAATATATTATTAATTAATATAGAATCAGGATTTATTATTTTTGATATATATTCAATTTCTCCAAATGTATTACTTCCTACTTCAATTACAACATATTTGTTTTTGGTACTTAATTGAAATAGAGTTAGTGCAACTCCTATATTATTATTATTATTTTTGTAAGTATATAATGTTGAGTTAGATTGAGATAAAATTGATGCAGTAATTTCTTTAACAGAAGTTTTTCCAGCAGATCCAGTAATTCCAATAATTTTAGCATTACATTTTTTTCTTATCCAATTTGCAATTTTTCCCATTGCTAATCGGGTATCTTTTACAATAATTTGTGGAAATTTTACATTTATTTTTTGATTTAGTAATAGTATAATTGCACCAGATTTAATAGCATCTTTGACAAAGAAATGTGAGTCATATTTATTTCCTTTTAAAGCAATAAATAGGCTGTTTTTTTGTTTTTTTCTACTATCTATACTAATATTTTCAATAAAGAGATCTTTTTCTGTTTTTTTATTACTTTCATAAAGTATTCCGTTTGTTATATTAGTTAATTGAATTATTGAAATAGGAATCATGTATTACTCCTTAATATATTATTAACTATTTCTCTATCTGAATGTAATAATTTATTATTATTTACTATTTGATAATTTTCATCTCCCTTTCCTGCTATTAAAATAACATCATTTTTTTTAGCATATTTAATAGAATAAATAATCGCTTTTAGTCTATCAAAGATTAAAATAACTCGATGTTTATAAAAAAATCCTTTTAAAATATCATTAATAATAATTTGTGGGTCTTCATTTCTTGGATTATCATTAGTTAATATCACAATATCAGAATATATTTCTGCAATATTACCCATTATCATACGTTTTTTTTTATCTCTTTCTCCACCACATCCAAATATGCACCATAATTTTCCTTCACAATATAAACGAGAAGTAATTAATGCATTTTTTAATGCTATTGGATTGTGAGCATAATCTACAATTATTGTTGGGTTTTCTTTAGAATAAAAAAGTTCCATTCTTCCAGATATAGGCTTGATAAATTTGCAACATTTTTTTATTATTTCAAATGGATATTTTAATGTTAATAAAGTTCCTATAGCTAACATGAGATTACTAATTTGAAATTTTCCTATTAAACAAGTTTGAATTTTTGCTTGACCCCAACTTGATTTGAAATCAATTAATGTACCAAATTTAAAATATTGTATTTTTTTAACAGTAATTTTAAATCCATTCCATTTTTTTGGTATGCAATTATTTAGAGAGATAAGACAAGCTTTTGGAAAATATGATATCCATTTAATTCCAGTTTTATCATCTACGTTAATAATTTGATAATTAGATTTATGTTGAGAAAATAAAAGCCATTTTGCATTTTCATAATTTTGCATTGTTTGGTGATATTCTAAATGTTCGTTAGTAAGATTGGTAAAGACTATAGCTTCAAAATTCAATGCTGCAACACGTTTTTGTACTAATCCATGAGATGAAACTTCAATTGCTACTAAAGAAACTTTTTTTTTTACAAATTTTTGTAATTCATATTGTATTTTAATAGCAGAACTAGTTGTATTAATACTTGGTTTGATATCGTTTAAAATTCCATTACCAATGCTACCCATTACAGCAGAAATTTCTCCAATTTTTTGGACTAACTGTGCTATAAAATGGCTTGTACTAGTTTTTCCATTTGTTCCTGTAATTCCAATTAGTTTTAATTTTGATGATGGATTTTGATAAATTTTTCCAGATAAAAAAGATAGATGATTTTTTAATTTTTTTATATATATAATTGGTGTATTATTAACGTATTCAATAATACCGTGTTGTTTTTTTTTAAAGCATTCCGATAAAATTATTTTCGAACCATTTTGAATAGCTTGATTGATATATTTTCTTCCATCTTCTTCTATTCCTTTAACTGCAATGAATAGGTCACCGGATTGTATTTTTTTACTGTTAGAAATAATTTTTCTAAAAAATAAATTTGGTGCATCAATTCCAATAGATTTTAATATTTTTTTCAAATTGATATGATACATATTTTATTTAGTTTTTTAAATAGTTATTTTTGATCTGGTTTAATTTGCATTAAATGTAATATACTTTTCATAATGTTTTTAAATATTGGTGCAGAAACTATCCCTCCATAATATTTGCCTGTTTTTGGTTTATTGATTAATACAATTAAAGCGTATTTTGGATTACTTGCTGGTGCTATTCCAACAGTATATGCAACATATTCATTAATATATTTCCCTTGTTTATTAACAATTTTTACTGTTCCTGTTTTGATAGCAATTCTATATCCTTGGATAGATGCTTTTACTCCTGCTCCGCCTGGTAATGAAACACTTTCTAACATTTTAATAATTGTACGAATGATAGATTCTGAATATATTTTTTTTTCTATTATTGGATGTTCAACTTTTAAAATAGATAAAGGTATATATATTCCAAGATTTCCTATGATTGTGTAAGCTTTTATTAATTGTAAAGGAGTTACCATAAATCCATAACCAAATGAAAAAGTTGCTTTTTGAATTTTAGAAAGTTTTTTATTTTTAGGTAATATTCCATTTTGTTCTCCAATTAGTCCTAAATTAGTTGATTTTCCTAATCCAAATTGTGAATAAGTATCAATTAATTCTTTATCAGATAATTTTAAAGCTATTTTTGAAATTCCTACATTGCTAGATTTTTTTAAAATTTCTGTAACTGATAATGAATGATATAATTTTACGTCTTTAATTTTATATTTATTAATAAAATATGGATTAGTATCTATTATACTATTATCTTTAATCATTCCATTGTATAACGCTCCAATCATTACTATTGGTTTAATTGTTGATCCTGGTTCAAATAAATCAGTAATAGCTCTATTTCTTATTATTTGGTTAGCAGTATGAATAAAATTATTTGGATTATAAGAAGGACTATTTACCATTGCTAATATTTCTCCAGTTTTTATATCTACGACTATAGCTGTTCCGGATTCAGCTTTATTTTTTTTAACAGCATTTTCTAATTCATAATAAGTTAACGATTGTATTTTGCTATCTATACTTAAAGTTAAATCATCTGGTTTTTTATCGTTTTGAATAAATAAATTTTCAATAATATGTCCTTGTTTATTTGTTCGAATAATTTTTTTCCCTGGTTTTCCAGACAGTTTTTGATCAAAACTTTTTTCTATACCTTCTATTCCATTTCCATCAATATCAGTAATACCAATTAAATGTGCAGTAATTTTCCCTAATGGATAGTAACGTTTTGTTTCTTTTTTTAAGAAAATTCCATTTATTTTTAATTTTAAAATATATTCTATATTTGAATAGTGAATTTGACGTGCTAAATAAATAAAACGATTTTTAGAATTAATTTGTATTTTTTTTTTGATCGATGAAACAGGAATATTTATTATTTCAGATAATTCTTTCCATTTTTTTTCTTTTATTTCCATATTATTAAAAATAATTTTTTTTGGATCAGCACATATAGCATATACTGGAATACTAATTGCTAATTTTTTTCCATTCCTATCATAGATCATACCTCTTAGATTATTAATGACTAAGGTTCTGATTGAACGCATATTTCCTTGTTTTGTTAAATCTTTTGTATTAATAATTTGTAAATAAGTAATTCTAAAAATTAAAATAATTAGTATTAATCCAACACTAGTAAATAATAAAAAAAAACGTAATTTAATATATTTTATTTTTTGTTTCATATTTTTAGTAGTTAATAACAATATTTTTGTTGTATTAAAGATAATATTTTTATTGATTAATAATTTTGTTTGTGGAATTAGGATCTATATAAATCATTTTTAACACTTCTATAGAAGTTTTCTCTATTTTAGAATATTCTTTTAATGAATTTTCTTCTAATAGAAGATTACGCCATTCAGCATCTAATTGTTCTTGTTTATTTAAAAGCAATTCTTTATATGTTGTTAAGAATCGTATTTTATGACGTAAATTAATATTAAGAAATGAAAAAATAATAATTAGTATAATAAGAAAAATATGAATAATATTATTTTGAATAATATCTATTCCTATAATAGTAATCAAATTATATTTATGGTTTTTCATATTGATTATTTTATTTTTTCTGCAAAACGAAGAATTGCACTTCTTGATCGAGGATTTTTAGAAATTTCATTTTTTGTCGCTTTAACTTTTCCAAGTTTTTTCATTTTTTTTGGAAATTTTTTTCTTATTTCATTTTCAGTAATAGGTAATTTTGATGGAATGTTCAATAAAATATTACTATTGTTTGTAATAAATGATTTTATTAATTTATCTTCTAAAGAATGAAAACTAATAACAGATAATCTTCCATAAGTTGCTAATATATTTAATGAATCTTTTAAAAACTTTTTTATTTCTTCTAATTCATTATTAATATAAATTCGAATTGCTTGAAAGGTTTTAGTTGCTGGATTTTTTTTCCTTTTTTTTATAGAAATGCATTTATTGATTAATTCTTTTAATTTTACAGTACTATTTAATGGATCATTTTTATTGAGTTGATTGTAATAAAATATATTTTTAGCTATTTTTTTCGCATATTTTTCTTCTCCATATTTTTTTAAAATTTTTTCTATATCTTTTTTTTTAGCATATGTAAGCCATTTTTTTGCTGTTTCTCCTTTTTGTTGATTCATTCTCATATCTAATGGTCCATCTTTCATGAATGAAAACCCTCTTTTTGGATTATCTAATTGTATTGAAGACATACCAAGATCTAATAATATTCCATTGATTTTACCTTCTAATTTTTGAAATTTAATAAATTTGAATAATTTAGAAAAGCAAAGATTATGAATGATAAGTCTTTTGTCTTTTATTTTTTTAGCTATTTCAATTGCTTCTGGATCTCGATCAATTGCTATTAACTTTCCATATGGTCCTAAATGAGATAAAATCAATTTAGAATGTCCTCCTGTTCCAAAAGTAGCATCAATGTATATTCCTGATTTCTTGATATTTAAACTATTAATGGCTTCATTTAATAATACACTTTTATATTTTTTTTTATTCAAATTTATATTCCATTTTTATTTTTTTAAAAAATTTAATTTAATGTGAAATATGTGAAAATAAATTTTAAATTAGTTTAAAATTAATGATTTATTGAAAATTTGTCAAATTTAATAAGGTATATATAAATAATATATAATTTAATTAAATTAATTTTTTTATATATAGAAATATTTTAATATTATATATTTTCATATATTAAAAAATAAACTTTATTCTTGTTATTTTTATTAATTTATATCATTATATTTTTTAAATATAATTTTTTTAATTTAAACAATTCATATGAACATTAAAAATATTCCAAATGGAAAAAAAGTTCCTGATGATTTATATGCTATTATAGAAATACCCGCTTATTCTTTACCAGTAAAGTATGAAATTAATAAAGATTTAGGTGTATTATTTGTTGATAGATTTATTGCTACTTCAATGTTTTATCCATGTAATTATGGGTATATTAATAATACACTTGCATTGGATGGAGATCCAATGGATGTATTAGTTCCAACACCATATCCATTACAATCTAAAACAGTAATTCGTTGTCGTCCTATTGGTTTATTAAAAATGACTGATGAATCTGGTATTGATTTAAAATTAATTGCAGTACCACATTCTAAAATTACAAAAGAATATGATCACATATATAGTATATGTGATTTGCCTATTTTATTAAAAAAACAGATTCAACATTTTTTTCAGAATTATAAACAATTAGAAAGTAAAAAATGGGTTAGTATAGATGGTTGGGAAGATGTAAATATAAGTAAAAAAGAAATTACTCTTTCTGTAGAAAGAGCATTAACTAAATCAACAATATAAAATTATGCATACTATATTATGATGCATAATATAGTATGCATTTTGCATGTTATTTATTATTTAATAAATAATTTATTATATTATTCAATAATATTAGTTACTAATCCTGCTCCAACTGTATGTCCTCCTTCTCTAATAGCAAATCTTAAACCAACATCCATGGCAATAGGTGCTATTAAAGTAACTTGCATATGTATATTATCTCCAGGCATAACCATTTCAACATTTTCTTTTAATTTTATTGTTCCAGTAACATCGGTAGTTCTGAAATAGAATTGTGGTCGATATCCGTTAAAAAATGGTGTATGTCGACCTCCTTCTTCTTTTTTTAGGATATATACTTCTGAATCAAATTTAGTGTATGGCTTAATAGAATTAGGTTCTGCTAAGACTTGACCTCGTTCAACTTCTTCTCTTTTTGTTCCTCTTAATAAAATTCCTACATTTTCACCAGCTCTTCCTTCATCTAATAATTTTCGAAACATTTCTACTCCAGTACATATTGTCTTAGTAGTTTTTTTTAAGCCAACTATTTCGATTTCAGATCCAACTTTTACAATTCCAGTTTCGATCCTTCCAGTTACTACAGTTCCTCTTCCAGATATAGAAAAAACATCTTCAATAGGTAAAAGAAAAGGTTTATTAATAGCTCTAACTGGTTCTGGAATATATTCATCTAATGCATTTGTAAGTTGTAAAATTTTTTCTTCCCATTCTTGAATACCATCTAAAGCTTTTAAAGCAGATCCTTGAATAATTGGTGTTTTATCTCCAGGAAAATTATATTGTGTAAGTAATTCTCGAACTTCTATTTCGACAAGTTCAAGTAATTCTTTATCATCTACCATGTCGCATTTATTTAAAAATACCACGATATAAGGTACACCAACTTGTCTAGCTAATAATATATGTTCACGAGTTTGAGGCATTGGTCCATCTGTTGCAGCTACAACTAATATTGCTCCATCCATTTGTGCTGCTCCAGTAATCATATTTTTTATATAATCAGCATGTCCTGGACAATCTACATGAGCATAATGTCTTAAAGAAGTATCATATTCTACATGAGATGTTGAAATAGTAATACCTCTAGCTTTTTCTTCTGGTGCATTATCTATTTGTTCAAAAGCAAATGCATTACCTCCATATTTTTTAGCTAATACAGTGGTTATAGCTGATGTTAGAGTAGTTTTACCATGATCAACATGACCAATTGTACCAACGTTAAGATGTGGTTTTGAACGTTGAAATTTTTCTTTAGACATTATATTTTTACCTTTAAATATTTAATTATTATTTAACTCTTTTTATTAAAAAAATGAATTAAACGATAATTTTTTTATGTATTTAATTATAAATCTTATTTATTCATATATTAGTGCTGATAGGCAGAATTGAACTGCCGACCTCATCCATACCAAGGATGTGCTCTACCTACTAAGCTATATCAGCCCTATATATTTTTTTAGCGGATAGCGGGATTTGAACCCGCATCATCAGCTTGGAAGGCTGAGATAATAACCATTATACCATATCCGCTATATATTTGTTTAAAATTAATATATAAAAATAAACTACATAATTATATCAACAAAATTATTTGGTGGGGGAAGGATTCGAACCTTCGAAGTCTCAGACGGCAGATTTACAGTCTGCTCCCTTTAGCCACTCGGGAACCCCACCGAAATTATTATTTTTATATATAATATAAAATTGCCGGCACCAAGAATTGAACTTGGGACCTACTGATTACAAGTCAGTTGCTCTACCTACTAAGCTATACCGGCATTTTTTTAATAAAATGAAAACAATTAAAATGATAATTACTAATATAATTTGTTATAATATTTTAAAAATAAATATATTTAAACAAATTATATATACAATTTATTATTTTTTAAAGATTTTTATAAAATTTTTAATTTTTTGAATTTTTTTTTAAAAAAATAAAATAAACTATGTTATGAAATTTAATAATCTTTTTAGTGAAACTAATTATAAAATATTCTCTAGTTTTATACAAAAAAATCGAAAATTTATTTTTAAAAAAATAATTAAAAAATATTTTCTTTTGTCAAAAATGTTGAATATTAATTATATTAATTTTAATAAAAAACAAAAAAATATTTTTAAAAAACGCAACTATGGTTATACGTACAAAGTACCATATATTATTGGAATTACTGGTAGTGTTGCTTCTGGGAAAACTACTATTGCGAGATTATTAAGGCAATTTTTAAGTAATTTTCCTAATCGTCCAAAAGTAGATTTAATTACCACAGATTGTTTTTTGTATTCCAATGATATTCTTAATACGTTAAATATACTTAATAAAAAAGGATTTCCTCAGTCATATGATATAAATCATTTAATAAAATTTATTGTTAATATGAAATTAGGGAATAAGAAAGTATTTGCCCCGATTTATTCTCATAAATATTATAATATTATTCAAAATAAAAAACAAGCTTTTATACAACCAGATATTTTAATAGTAGAAGGATTAAATATTTTTCAAGATTATACAAATTATTTAAACGAAAATATTTTCACATCCAATTTTTTTGATTTTTCAATTTATATTGATGCACCTGATTATTTTTTAAAAGTTTGGTATATTAATAGATTTTTAGAATTTTGTTATTTTTCTGATCCTAATAGTTATTATTATCGTTATTCTAAATTTAATTTAAATGAAATCATTGGCATCGCGACTTTTATATGGGAAAATGTTAATAAAGTAAATTTAGAAGAAAATATTATATTAACTAAAAAAAAAGCAAATTTAATTATTACGAAAAATTATGATCATGATTTAGTAAAATTAAAATGGAAAAATTATTGTTCATATTTGTTAAATTAAAAATACAATCCTAGTGCGTATTTTAAAATTTGATTTTTTAGTAAATTACTTTTATTTAAAAAATTAAATAATACTTCTTTAATATTTGATACTAATTGAAAATTAGATTTAAATAAAAAATCTATAATTGTAATACTTGATTGCATTAATAAAAAATCTTGTTTTCTTTTTTTTTCATATAAATAAAAATTCTTTTTATTATTTATGGATAAAGAGTTTTTTTTAATGTAATTTAATGTATTGACTAATGTATTAATATCACGTAATCCTAAATTAATTCCTTGACCTGCCAAGGGATGTATAGTATGTGCAGCATCTCCAATTAGTGCTATTCCATTTTTTATATAGTGACTTGCATGATAAAAAAAGAGTGGGAATGAATCTTTTTTGATTATTTTTATATTATTTAATTCATTTTTAAATTTTTTTCTAATTTTTTCTTTTAATTTTTTATTTGTCATATTTTTTAAATCTTTTATTTTTTTAGGATGTTCATACCAAATTAAACATGCATAAGCATCAAATAATGGTAAAAAGGCACGTGGTCCAGTTGAAGTAAATTCTTGCCAAACAATATCTTTTTTGATGATTTGATTTATTTTTATTATAATTAATAAACATGATTGTTCATATTGAAAACCATAATTTCTAATTCCAATAATATTGCTTAATTCGGAGAATTTTCCATCTGCTCCTATAATAAAATCAGTGAAAATTTTTTTATTATTAATAATAATTTCCCATTTTTTTTTTTTATAGTTTAAATTTATTGATTTATTTGAATATTTTAAAGAAACGTTTTGTTTTTTTATGAGGTTTTTTAACAATATTTTTTGTAATATATTATTTTCGATAATATAACCCATAACAGGTATTTGAATATTTTTAGATTGAAAATTAAGAATTGTTTTTTTATTTTCTAAAATTTTTATTGTCTTATATGATTGATATCGATTTATTTTTAAAATTTCATGCCATATATTGATTTTTTTAAAAAATTGAATAGATTGATAATTTAATGCAGAAACGCGTAAATATGGTTCATTTTGAATTTTCAAATTTTTAAATTTATTTTTTTCTATAATTAATATATTCCATCCTTTTTGAGCTAAGGCAAGTGCAATTGTAGAACCTAAAATTCCACCTCCTATTATGACAATGTTTATATTTTTTTTATTGTTCATATATATAGAAATAAAAAATAAAAATAGTACATACAATTTTATTATATTACGGTTTATATAGGTATAATGTTTTATTAATAAGAATTAATCAATTAAAATTTAACATAATTATTTATTTGAGGTAAAAAATGGTTAAAAAAATTTATATTAAAACTTGGGGTTGTCAGATGAATGAATATGATTCGGATAAAATTATTGATATATTACATGAATATGGTGGTTATCAAAAAACCGATTCATATAAACAAGCTGATGTATTGATTCTTAATACATGTTCTATTAGAGATAAAGCTCAGGAAAAATTGTTTCATCAATTAGGAAGATGGAAAAAAATAAAGCAAAAGAATCCAAAGGTTATTATAGCAGTTGGCGGTTGTGTTGCATCTCAAGAAGGTAAATTTTTATTAAAAAGAACGCCATATATCGATATAATTTTTGGTCCTCAAACTTTACAACGATTACCATTCATGATTGAAAAAAAGAAAATGAGTAATAATTCTGTTATAGATATTTCTTTTCCTGCAATAGAAAAATTTGATAATTTACCAAAACCAATAGCAAATAGTGTTTCTGCATATGTTTCTATCATGGAAGGATGTAATAAATATTGTTCATTTTGTATAGTTCCGTACACTCGTGGACCAGAAGTTAGTAGATCATGTGATGATATTTTATTAGAAATAATAGAATTGACTGAACAAGGTGTTAAAGAAATACATTTATTAGGACAAAATGTTAATTCTTATTATGGTAAAAGTTTTAATGGAAAAACTTGTTCATTTTCAGAATTACTATATTTAATTTCTTCAATTGATAAGGTTAAAAGAATTCGTTTTACGACTAGTCATCCTTTTGAATTTACAGATGATATTATTGATGCTTTTAAGCATATACCAAAAATTGTAAGTTTTTTACATCTTCCAGTACAAAGTGGTTCAGATCGTATTTTAAGATTAATGAGAAGATTATATACTATTAATGAATATAAAAAAATTATTGAAAAATTAAGAATAGCACGTTCTAATATTTTAATTAGTTCAGATTTTATTGTTGGTTTTCCTGGTGAAACTGAACGGGATTTTAAAAAAACAATTGAATTAGTTGAAGATATTTGTTTTGATATGAGTTATAGTTTTATATATTCTGCTAGACCTGGAACTGCAGCATCTAAATTAGAAGATAATATTACTTTAGAAACAAAAAAAGAACGTCTTTCAATTTTACAAAATAAAATTAATGAAAAATCATTTTTTTATAGCAAAATGATGTTAGGAACTATTCAAAATGTTTTAGTTGAAGGATTATCTCGTAAAAATAAAAATAAACTTTGTGCCCGTACAGAAAATAATCGTATTGTTGTTTTTGATGGTTCTTTTGATATGATTGGAAAATTTGTAAAATTAAAAATTACTGGTTATAAATTACATAGTTTAAATGGAGAATTAATTTAATATTTATTAATAGACTGATATATTTAATTTTCATGAATAGTTTAGTTTAAACTAAACTATTATAGAATTTTTAAAAATGTTAAGTAATATTTAATATTTTTTAGAATTTAAAAATAACTTTTTAGTAATACTATTAGGTATTAGTATAAATTTTTTGTTTTTATTGGAGCATTTTTATTAATGTTAAAATGGTTAAAATGTATTTTTAATATAATAAATTTTATTATGAATTTTTTTATAAAAAGTAAATTAATACCAAAAAATCCTATTAAAGAGTTATCTTTTGATTTAAAACGTCCTTTTTTATATGTATTACCTTATCGTTCTTATATGGATTTATTTACATTAAGATATCAATGTAAATGTATTGGATTACCTGATCCGTTTGATAAAAATATAATTAAAAAAAAAAAATTACCTTCGTATATTTTTATAGATGATAAATCTTATATTTTCAGTTATTTATTATCTCTTTATAAAATGGATTCAGTAAAAATATTTATTTCATATCTAGATTTGCATTTTAAAAATAAAAATTTAAATGTTCAATTATTACCAGTTTCAGTTATGTTTGGTAGATCACCAGGAAGAGAATCGCATTTAACGATACCTATTTTAAAATTTTTAAATAAAGTTCAAAAATTTTTTTCAATTATTTGGTTAGGACGCGATACTTTTATTCGATTTTCTCCTATTGTGTCATTATCACAGATTGCTAAAAAATATGGTACAGATAAAATTATTACTAAAAAATTAATTCGAGTAGCACGTATTCATTATTCGCGTCAAAGATTAGCTTCGATTGGTCCTAAATTACCGATTAGACAAGACTTATTTAATAAAATTTTAAAATCTAATATCATAAAAAAAGTTATGTCTGATGAAGCTAAAGTAAAAAAAATTAATATTTTAAAAGTACAAAAACAAGCAAAAAAAATTTTAAAAGAAATAGCTGCTAATTTTTCATATGAAACTATTCGTATTACAGATAGAGTTTTGAGTTGGACTTGGAATCGTTTTTATCAAGGTATTCATGTGAATCATATAGAACGTGTTCGAAAATTAGCTCAAGATGGATATGAAATTATTTATATTCCATCTCACAGAAGTCATATGGACTATTTATTGCTTTCTTACATATTATATCATCAAGGATTGGTACCACCTCATATTATTGCAGGAAACAATTTAAATTTTTGGCCTATTGGAAATATCTTTCGTAGGTTAGGAGCTTTTTTTATTAGAAGATCTTTTGGATATAATAAGTTATATTCTATTATATTTCGTGAATATCTTAATGAATTATTTTTTCGTGGATATTCTGTAGAATTTTTTATTGAAGGAAAAAGATCTAGAACTGGTAGATTATTAGATCCAAAAACCGGAACGTTATCTATGACAATTCAAGGAATTTTAAATAGTGATACTCGCGTCATTTCAATTGTGCCTATTTATATTGGATATGAAAATGTTTTAGAAGTTTCTACATATTCTAAGGAATTAAAAGGAGCTACCAAAAAAAAAGAGGGATTTTTTTTAATGTTAAAAGCTTTATTGAAATTAAAAAATTTAGGACAAGGATATGTAAATTTTGGAAAGCCAATTTTGTTGAATCAATATTTAGATATCCATGTTCCTAAATGGCGTAAATCTATTAATTCTTTTGTATATCATCGTCCTATTTGGTTAAATATAGTCTCATCAAAATTAGCTTATAAAATTATGACTCATATTAATAATGCTGCTGCATTAAATGCAATAAATTTATGTAGTATAATTTTATTATCTTCATTTCAAAGAGCATTAACTAGAGAAGAATTAATAGAACAAATTGAATGTTATTTAAAAATTTTTAAAAATATTCCATATAGTCAATACATAACTATACCTAATAAAAATGCTAAATTAATTTTAGAAGATGCATTATTATCTAAAAAATTTCATATTGAGAGAGATAATATTGGAGATATTATTTTTCTTTCAAGAAATAATGCAGTTTTTATGACTTATTATAGAAATAATATTATTCATTTGATTGCTTTACCAGCATTAGTTTCTAGTATAATTATATATTATAATGGTAATATTAAAATTAGTGTTATTAAATATCAAACTAATTTAATTTATCCATTTTTAAAAGCAGAACTCTTTATGCGATATCAGAGAAAAGAATTGCATAAAATTATAGAAATAATTATTAATGAATTAAAAAAACAAAAAATAATATTTTTAAAAAAAGAAGAACAATCTTTTATTATTAATCCAAATCGATTAAGATTGTTACAAACTTTAGCATCAAGTATAAAAGAAATATTACAACGTTACGCTATTACATTATCTTTGTTAAGTAATCAATCTGTTTATAACAGATTGATTTTAGAAAAACAAAGTCAAATATTAGCACATCGTTTATCTATATTATATGGAATTAATTCTCCTGAATTTTTTGACAAAAGTATTTTTTCAAAGTTAATAGATACTTTAATGAAAGAAAAGTATGTTAATAGAAAAGGTAATTTATTAGTTACTAATAACATATCTTCTTTATATAAAGTCATTTCTAAATTGATTTCTTTTGAAATATATTTAATTATAAAAAATTCAAAATATTTTATAAAAAATTAAGAAATATTCCAATAAAAATAATTAATCCGACATATTGGTTACTTTTGAATGCTTTTAAATATGCGTTTTGGTTATTTTTTTTCATCAATTTTTGTTGATATAGAAAAATTAATCCTGCTATAATTAAATGAATAAAGAAAATATAATTTAATTTTAAATAATATCCTATATATATTAAAGAGAAAATCATTAAACATTGAAAATATAAAATTATTTTTCTATTTTTTTTTCCAAATAATATAGCCGTAGATTTAATAGATATAATAATATCATATTTCATATCTGTTGTTGCGTATTGGGTATCATATATAATAATCCATATAATATTTGTTATAAATAACAACCAAGATTCTACAGGGAAAAATAGATTATTAGAAATATACACTATTAGTATTGACATACTAAATGTACATCCTAATATTATTTGAGGGAAATAAGTAATTCTTTTTGTATAAGGATATAATATCATTAATGATAATGATATTAATGATAAAAAAATAGACATTCGATTTAATTGTAATACCAAAAAAAATGATAGAAAAATTAAAAATAAATATAATATTAATGCATTTTTAATTTTTATTTTTTTTATTACTAATGGTCTTTTTTTAGTTCTAGGAATATGCTTATCAATATTTTTATCTATACAATCATTAATAATACATCCTGCACTTCTTGTTAAAATACTACCAAGAGTAAATATAATAATTTTTTTTTTTCAGGCATTCCATTACTAGATAACCATAATGCCCAATAAGTTGGCCATAATAATAGAAAAATTCCTGTAGGATTATTGATTCTTATCAAGGATAAATAAGGATAAATTTTTTTTACAAATTTATTTTTTTTAATTTTTTTTTTAAATGTTAAAAATTTCATAATTTTTTAAATTAATTATTTTTTCCAGTTTTTTACATATTTTATTAATCCATTGGTTGAAGAATCACAATGTGTATTTTTTTTTTTTTTTAAAACAGAAAAAAAATAATTGGTTATCTTTTTCCCATATTCTATACCCCATTGATCAAAACTAAAAATATTTAATATTGCTCCTTGAATAAATACTTTGTGTTCATACATTGCAATTAATGCTCCTAAAGTATAAGGCGTAATTTTATTTAATAAAATTGTATTACTTGGATTATTGCCAATTAATTTCTTATAAGGTATAGAATTTTTTATCTTGTTAAAGCAATAGTCAATATATTTGTATTTTTTTTCTTTAATATTTCCAAATGCTAAGGTTTGAGATTGTGATAAAAAATGAGCAATTAAATAATAGTTATTTTCTTGATATGTACTGTTATTTGTAACAGGAACTATAAAATCACAAGGAATTAATTTTGTTCCTTGATGTATTAATTGACAAAAGGTATGTTCATAATTTGTACCAACTCCTCCCCAAATAATAGATCCAGTTTGATAATTGATTTTTTTTCCATTTCTATCAATAGACTTCCCATTTGATTCCATACCTATTTGTTGAATATATTCTGAAAAACGATATAAATTTTGATTATATGGAAGAATTAATTCTGTTTCACTTTTAAAGAAATTATTATACCAAATACTTATTAATGCTAATATTACAGGAATATTTTGATCAAAAGTATTATTTTTGAAGTGTTCATCCATGTCGTGAGCTCCATATAATAATTTTTTAAAATTATTATATCCTACTGATAAAACAATAATTAACCCCATTGCAGACCATAATGAATATCTACCATTGATCCAATTAAATATTTTAAATAGATTTTTTTTTGTATTAATTCCAAATTTATTAACTTCTTTTTCATTATTTGAAATAGCAATAAAATGTTTTTCTAAACTTTTTTTATTTTTTGAAATTTTTAAAAACCACTTTTTTACATTTTTTGCGTTAATTATAGTTTCTTTCGTTTTAAAAGTTTTAGAAGTAATAAGAAATAATGTTCTTTCAGGTAAAATTTTGTTTAAAATATCTTCAATATGTGTTCCATCTATATTGGATAAAAAATGTATTTTTAAATGATTTTTATAAGGTTTTAATGCTTCAACTACCATATTTTGTCCAATATGTGATCCACCTATTCCGATATTTACTATATCTGTAATTGATTTTCCAGTATATCCTTTCCATTCACTATTAATAATTTGATTGCTAAATTTTTCCATTTTTTTGAGAATATGATTAATATCATGCATTATGTTAATTCCATTTAATATAATAGGATTATTTTTGATATTCCTTAGTGCAATATGTAAAACTGCTTGATTTTCTGTTTGATTAATTTTTTTTCCAATAAACATTGCTTTGATTGCAATATCTATTCTTAAATTTTTTGCTAGATTTAGTAACAATTTAAATGTAGAATCAGTTATTCTATTTTTAGAATAGTCAATTAAAATTTTATTATTAAATAATAATGAAAATTTTTTAAAACGATTTTGATCTTTTTTAAAAAGATCAAACATATGAATTTTTTTTGTTGTTTCATAATTTTTTTTTAGTTTTTTCCAAATAGAAGTGTGTGTGGGATTGATATTTTTCATTATTTTTTAATAAATTTATTTAATATTTTTTTATTCAATTTGTTTATCTTTTATTGTATAAATTTTCTAATTATTTCTATAATTCCAATAATGAGTATATATAATATTGTTGTTATTATAAATATTGTAAATGTTTGAAAACTTTCACTTTCAATTTGACGTGAAATATAAGAAAGTTCTGTTACTCCTATTGCCATTGTTAATGAAGAATTTTTAATAATATTCATATATTGACCTAAAATTGGAATATAAGAATTCTTTAATATTTGAGGGAAAAAAATATATTTCCATATTGTTATTTTTGACAATCCTAAAGCCATTGCTTCTATTTTTTGATTTTTCTTGATACTTAACATACCACTTTTTAATTCTTCAACAATAAAAGGGATTGAATATATCGTTAATCCTATTAATCCTATTAAAAATTCAAATGAAATTAAATTAATCAATGAAATATTAATTATATTAATATGATGCGACGTTTTTAACCATTTAATTAAAGATGTTGGGAGAAAACTATTAGCAGCAAAATACCAAAAAAATAATTGCATTAATAATGGAGTATTTTTAAATAAAGTAATATAAATTTTAATAAAATATTTTAAAAAAAGAAAATTAATTTCTTTTAAAATAAAAAATAATAAACCTAATATTGTTGAAAAAAATATTGTAAATAATGAAATTAAAATAGTTACAAATAATCCATAACAAATAGAATTTAAATATTGTTCTTTCTCTATAATTGAAAAAAAATTTTCAATCATAATTTTCCTTTTAAAATGATTTTATTTTAATTTTTCGAAATGTTTTTTGAACTTATTTCTTTTTAATGATTTTTCTTCCAAAAACCATCGATTAAATATTTTCTGAGCTTCTCCGTTTTTTTCTAATTCTAATAATAGGTTATTTATTATGTCAATGAATTTTTTTTCTCCTTTTATTACTGCTAATGCTTGATATTCATGACTAATACTAAATGAAGAGATTTCATAATTTTTTTGAATATTTTTAGGTAATTTTGAAAATAATCCTATTAGTTTTGCATCGTCTTGTGTTATGGCATCAACATTATTATTACGTAAAGCTAAAAAAGAAAATGGTGTGTTATCATAAGAAATTACTTTAATATTTGGATATAGATTTTTTAATCTAATTTCTTGAATAGTACCTTTATCAGCTCCTATTCTTAAATTTTTAAGATCATCTTGATTTTTTAATATTCCTTTTCGTGCGATAAATTTTTGTTGAGTTGAAAAAATAGGAATAGAAAATTCTACTTTTTTAGATCTTTCTTGAGTAATTGTGAAATTAGCACTGATAAGATCTACTTTATTACTTACTAAAAGAGGAATTCTATTTGCTGGATTGGTTGTTAAGAACACTGTTTTTACATTTAAAAGTTTAGCAATAGAATTAGCAATATCAATATCATATCCTATCAATTTATTATTAACGGGATCTATAAATCCAAAAGGTGGATTACTATCAAAAACTGCAATTTTTATGATTCCATTTTTTTGAATTTCATCAATTTTTTCAGCATTAACAAATGAAAAAAATATTATTAAAATAATAAATAAAAAAAATTTAATATTTTGTATTTCCATTGTTTACATCCTAAGTAAGTTTTAATGTGACTAATAAAAAGATATTTTTGTTATTAATAATTAAATATATGAAAAAATTTTATTTAAATATAAATATTCTATCATTGATTTTTTTTTCCAATTTTTTAAAAATGGTATATTTCCTAAGCATGGAATAGGAGATAAAAATGTATTTATTGTTTCTAAATATTCTTTTGTATATTGATGAGTAGATTCAAGATGATTTCCAATCCATCCAACAATTTTTAATTTTTCATTTAGAATTGCTTTTTTAGTTAATATCGCATGATTTATACATCCTAATTTAATTCCAATAACTAAAATAATTTCTATTTTTTCTTTAGTAACCCAATCTGATAATGTTTGATTAAAAGAAATTGGTGTATACCATCCTCCAGCTCCTTCAATAATAATGTAATCGGCTTTTTTTTTTATTTTTTCTAATCCCTGACTTATTTTGTTTATATCTATTATTTTTTTTTCTATTTTACTTGCAATATTTGGAGATGTACCTTCTTTAAAGGTAAAAGGATTAATATCTTGATATTCTAAATGTACTGTACTATATTTTAGTAAATATTCAGAATCTTGATTTCGTAATCCAAATTTAGTTTCCTTACTTCCTGAAGCAATTGGTTTATAACCTATTGCTTTATAGCCCATAAAATTAGCTCCTTGCAAAAGTGCGCAACTAACTATTGTTTTTCCAATGTTTGTATCAGTTCCAGTAATAAAAAAACATTTATTCACGATATAGTATTCCAAATAATAGTTGATAAGTTAAAGGAAATTGATGTCCTATATGAGGATAGTATAATGCTAATTTATTTAATTTATTTTTTGTCATTAATCCATGTGTTCTTCCTTTTTTTAAGTATGTAGCTCCGATATCTTTTAAAGATTTTAATAAGGTAATTAAAGATGGATAAATAGTTAACCAACATTGTTGTTCAAATTTATATTTCCAAATATTACAGATTGCTTTAATATCTTGAATATTCATGAATGAATTAATATGTGAATTATTATCTATTTTTCTCCAACATTCTTTTAATTCATTTAAAGATCCTTCTAATAAAGTTGAAAATGCAATAACTCCTCCTCTTTTAGTAATGCGATATAATTCACTTAACGTATGATGTAAATTATCACACCATTGAATAGAAAGATGACTAAAGCATAAATCAACACTTTCGTTTTTTAACGGTAACATTTCCATATCTGCTTGTATATATGTGTTAGCAGCACCTTTTTTTTTCGCAACTTTTAACATTGATGATGATATGTCTAATGCAATAACTTTTTTTCCAATCAATTTCCATTGATAACTAAAATATCCAGTACCGCATCCTGCATCTAAAATAGTTTTTCCTGGTATAATAGAAAGTAATTTAAAAAGATGTTGCCCACTTTTTTGTTGAAAAATGGCAATTTTATCATATTTTTTAGCAGCTCTATTAAAAGAATGAGCAATGTATTTTTTATTCATTGATTTTTTTAAAAAAATAACTGATTGTTTTTATTAATTTTAATATGTCATTTAATTTATGACAGGCATTCAATGTAATTCGTAAACGAGAAGTACCAGGAGGAACTGTTGGAGGACGTATTGCTTGTACCCATATTTTATTTTTTTTTAAAAATTCTGCTATTTTTAAACAAACATCATTTTTACCAACCATTAAAGGTTGAATGGGAGTATATGAATTTAAAATTGGTAGATTGTATTCATGTGCTTTTTTAATAAAAAAGCTAATATTTTTTTTAAGATTCATTCTTAATTTGTCAGCATGTCTAATTTGATTAATTGCTTCAATTAATGCCATTGCTTGTGCTGGTGGAATTGATGTACTATAAATTAAGTGTTTTGCATTTTGTAAAAAATAATTTGCAATAGTTTTGTTACAAAGTAATGCAGCTCCACTAATTCCAAATGCTTTGCCAAAAGTTACAATTAGTAGTTCTGGTTTGATATTGTAAAGTTTACAGCTTCCTGATCCTTCTTTTCCTTGTATTCCTATACCATGAGCGTCGTCTACTAAAAGAAAAGTGTTATATTTTTTAGTAATTATTTGAATTTGATTTAAAGGTGCAATATCTCCATTCATACTAAATATCCCTTCAGTTGCTACTAATATTTTTTTAGAATTCGACTCTAAAATTTTTTTTTCTAAAGATAATATTTCGTTATGGTTAAATCTTTTTAATTTTGCCTTTGAGTTTATTCCTGCCTCTAATAAAGAGGCATGAAATAATTTGTCAGCAATGATAAGATTATTCTTATGATTCATTAAGACGTTTATTACACTTTGATTAGCTGAATAGCCAGAATTAAATAATAAAGCTTTATCATAATTTAACCAATTAGCTAATTTTGTTTCTAATTTAGCATGTGCTGAACTATATCCAGTGATATAACTAGAACTTCCACTTCCTGTTCCAAATTTGTCTAATCCTGTTTTCCATGCTTCAATAATCGATTGATTACTAGTTAATCCTAAATAATCATTAGTTGAAAAATTTAGGTATTTTTTATTATCAATTAGTAATGTTCGTATATTATTATTTTGAATTATTTTTCTTTTTCTCCATAATTTTCTTTTTTTTTGAATATTAAGTTGATTACTTAAATAATCTATCCATTTCATTATATTGCCGCGTTATAAAATTTTTTACTGTTAATTTTTATAGATTTTTTTTCAATTTCTTTAATTTTTTTATAGTATTTAAGTGATTCTTTTTTTTGTTTTGTATTGATATTTAATTTTTTAAATAATTGTATATCTTTATCTTCATTTGGGTTTGGTGCAGTTAACAATTTACAACCATAAAATATTGAATTCGCTCCAGCTATGAAACAAAGTGCTTGTGTTTGTTCATTCATTTTTTCTCTTCCTGCTGATAATCTTATAAATGATTTTGGCATAATGATTCGTGCCACAGCAATAGTACGAATAAAATCAAAAGGATCTATATCTGCATTTTTTTCGAGAGGTGTTCCTTTTATTTTTATCAACATATTAATAGGTACACTTTCTGGAGGTGTAGGTAAATTAGCTAATTCCGTTAATAATTCAACTCGGTCTAATTTTTTTTCTCCTAATCCTATAATTCCTCCAGAACATACTTTAATTCCTGCTTTTCTTACTTTTTCAATTGTATCGAGTCTATCTTGATAAGTTCTTGTTGTAATAATCTTTTTATAAAATTTTCTAGAGGTATCTAAATTATGATTATAATAATCTAATCCAGCTCGAGATAGTTTTTTTGCTTGATTATTATTTAATGTACCTAATGTCATACATGTTTCTAATCCTAATTTTTTTACAGATTTTACAATATTTTCTAAATATGGAATATCTCGTTGATGTGGATTTTTCCATGCTGCACCCATACAAAATCTAGTAGCACCAGATTTTTTTGCTTGTTTTGCAGCTTGAATAATTTTTTTCATTTCTAATAATTTTTCAACTTTTAATCCTGTTTTATATCTTGCACTTTGAGGACAATATTTACAATCTTCTGGACAAGCACCTGTTTTTATTGATAACAATGTACTAATTTGTATTTCTTGTGGATTAAAATTAATACGATGTATTTTTTGTGCTTGAAATAATAATTGAAAAAATGGTTTATCAAAAATTTTTTTTACTTCACTAGTTGTCCAATTTTTTTTTATCTTCATAAAATTTCTCCAAAAAAAATAAAACTATTGTCAGTTTAAATAATATCATTATCATGTCAACTAAAATGAATAAAATTCATAAGGAAGAATTTATGAAAATAGATGATATTAATTTTGATTTGAAGCATATTTGGCATCCTTATACTTCTATGAATAATCCTATTCCAACTTATCCAGTGATTAGTGCATCGGGAGTAAAATTAAAATTAGCAAATGGCAAAAAAATAATTGATGGCATGTCTTCTTGGTGGTCAGTAATTCATGGATATAATCATCCAGTTATCAATCAAGCTGCGATAAATCAGATTAAAAAAATGTCTCATGTTATGTTTGGTGGTATAACACATATTCCTGCTATTGAATTATCTAAACAATTGCTAAAAATTGTGGATAATTCATTAGAATGTATTTTTTTTGCTGATTCTGGTTCTGTTGCTGTAGATATAGCATTAAAAATGGCTATGCAATATTGGAAAATGAAAAAACAAAATAGAACAAAATTTATTGCTTTAGAATATAGTTATCACGGAGATACACTTGGTGCTATGTCTGTTTGTGATCCAAAAAATTCTATGCATCATCTTTATTCTGGCTATTTTTCTAACAATTTTTTCGTAAAAGCTCCGAAATCTACATTTCATAGCAAATGGAATTTTGATGACACTGCATCTTTTAAAATGGTATTAGAAAAAAATTTTGATAAAATTGCTGCTGTTATTTTAGAACCTATTGTTCAAGGAGCAGGAGGAATGCGTTTTTATCATCCTAATTATTTAAAATATGTTCGTAAATTATGTAATAAATATAATATTTTATTAATTGCGGATGAAATTGCAACAGGATTTGGAAGAACTGGAAAATTATTTGCTTATGAACATAGTAATGTTATACCTGATATTTTATGTGTTGGAAAAGCATTAACAGGTGGATATTTAACATTATCCGCTGTTATTACTACTCGAAAAATAGCTAATACTATTAGTGATGGAAATCCAGGTTGTTTTATGCATGGTCCTACATTTATGGCTAATCCATTAGCTTGTTCTATTTCGTTAGCTAGCATTAAATTGTTAATGCAATCTTCGTGGAAAAAAAATGTTAAAAATATTGAAAATCAATTAATTAAAGATTTAATTCCTATAAAAGATGTAAAAACAGTTAAAGATGTACGTATTTTAGGTGCAATTGGTGTTATAGAAATGTATGATCCAGTAAATATTATTAATTTACAAAAATTTTTTGTTTCTCAAGGTATATGGGTCAGACCATTTAAAAATTTAATTTATTTAATGCCTCCTTATATTATTCAGAAAAAAGAAATAAAAAAGTTAACTAATATTATTAAATTAGCTATTTATCAAAATCAATATAAATAAAATAATCCATTAAACTATTTAAATTGGTGGAGCTGGCGGGATTTGAACCCGCATCCGAAAGTATTATAATATATAGAAATTCTACATGTTTAGTTATGTCGAAGATAATAAATTTAAAACAGACATACATATTTTAAATTTTTTAGCTTATTTTTTTAAACGTTTCAATTTAATAAGCAAAATATTTTCACGTTTACTCTGTATTATATTATCTTCTTTTTGATTTACTTTTAGAGTAATTAAGTAAATAAGAAGGAACTCGTAGTTTATTAAGCTGCTAGTTCAAATGTTTTATGTTTATTTGCATTTATTGATGCGCGACTTTTTTACGAGGTCCAGCCGCACCCTCGACATGCATTTCATTATTTAATAAAATTCGTCGAATCCAAAAACAGCCCCAATTTCTATACCTAGAAATAAATTATAATTAATTTTACTAAAAAATCAACTAAATTCTATTAAAATATAGAAATTAAATTTATTTTTTTGTAATATAAAAAATATTTACTTTTTTATGAAAAAAAATATGTTTAATAAAAACATTGTAATTAACAGGAAAATAAATTATGAATATTTTATTTTAAAAAGAATGGAAGCAGGTTTAGTATTAGAACCTTGGGAAGTAAAAGCGTTAAAATTTAATCAGGTTAGTATTATTAATAGTTATGTTAGTTTTATATCAAATGAAGCTTATCTTGTTAATGCAACAATTACACCAATTAAATCAACTTTTTTATATAAGAAATGTAATATTAAAAGAAATAGAAAGTTATTGTTAAATAAAAAAGAATTACATATTTTATTGAGTCATATTAATAGACTGCATTGTACTGCAGTAGCGTTATCTATATATTGGAAAAAAAAGTGGTGTAAAATTGAAATTGGTATTGTAAAAGGAAAAAAACAATATGATAAGAGATTAGATATAAAAAAAAGAGAATGGAATATAGATAAAGAACGGTTTATCAAAAATTTTTTTTAACTCTAACTTAAAAAATTATTTATTTATATTAAAATGACAGTTTTTTTTTAAAAAAAACATTTTTTTGTTGATTTTTGATTGGTGTTTTACTATTCTTGACAAAAAAAATAAACAATTTATGTAATATTTTTATTTTTATATTTTTTTATCATGTGATAAATATCAAAATAAATAATATTCTTGAGGTTATTTGATAAATAATTTTTTATTATTTAAAAGTGTAATATATTTAAATTTAATATTTATATTTGTTAAGTTCAATCTTACAAAGATTTACTTCAGTAAATATTTATTATACAATGAAGATTGTTTTTTTGTACTATTTTTTTAAAAATACAATCTGATTAATAACTTTTTAATTATAGAGATGAGGGTAATGATCATGGATCGATTTGAGCATCAAAATAATTCAATTATTCAAAGTACTAGAACTGAAATTCAAAATTATATGAATCAAGTTTATGGTTGGATGACTGTTGGTTTATTTTTAACTGCATTTGTATCTTGGTATGCTATTAATAATACTAAAATAGTATTATATTTAGCAAATAATCATTGGATTTCTATTTTTTTAGTTGTTTTAGAATTTTTATTAGTGCTTACTTTGTCATTTGCATTATCAAGAATGAGTCCTGTTTTAGCAACTTCAATGTTTATGTTATATTCGATGTTAACAGGATTAACATCTTCATTAATATTAATTTCTTATACTAGTATTTCTGTTACCGGTACTTTTTTTATAACTTCTTTAACATTTTTATCTTTGAGTGTATATGGTTATTTGACAAAACGTGATCTAAGTGGTTTTTCTATTTTTTTATTTATGTCAATTATAGGATTAATAATTCTATCTATTGTAAACGTTTGGTTTAGAAGTTCTGGTTTTTCAATGTTTGTCAGTTATTGTGGAATATTAATATTTTCAGCTTTAACAGCGTATGATACTCAAAAATTAAAAGAAATGGGCAATAAAGTAGATATATATAATAATGAAGATAATATGCGTAAATATGCTATATTTGGAGCATTAACTCTTTATTTAGATTTTATAAATCTTTTCTTTATGTTTTTACGTATACTTGGTGATCGTCGTTAATTTTTTTATTTTTTCAATAAAAATCCTTCTTTATTAATTTAGAAGGATTTTTATTTTTTTATTACTTTAAATATAAAGTATATCAAACATATATATAAAAAAAGTTATTTAAAAATTTAAAATTTTTAAATAACTTAAGAAGTTTTTATGAGTTTAAAATCAATAGTTTTATTTAATTTCTAGATATATATGTAAGTAAATAATTTTACATAGATTTTATTTTCATTATTAAATTTGATTTATAACGAGCTGCTTTATTTTTATGTATTATTTTTCTATTTTTTGAATATCTATCTATAATAGATTGTGTTTTTTTAAACATTTTTTCTGCTTCTTCTTTATTTCCATGTAATATTGCATGATTAACTTTTTTCATAAAAGTTCGAAGAATAGATCGACGACAATTATTATTAAAACGACGTTTTTTAGATTGTATTATTCTTTTTTTAGCACTTTTAATATTTGCCATATAAATTTTTATGATCCTTTTTATTTGATTAAAATTTAAAATATATTTTTTTGATTGTTTTTATTTTTCATATAATATAAATATTATTTATAATAATTTATAGTTCTATTTTTATTGAAGATTTTTTAAAATATTCTTTTTTTGAGTTTAGCATGAAATTAGTTAGAGGAATTAAAAATATTTTATTAAAAAATAATAGATGTGTTTTGACGATTGGAAATTTTGATTCTGTACATAGAGGACATCAAAAAATTTTAAATATTTTAAAAAAAATAAGTAAAACATTTCAATTACCAACTATAGTTATGATTTTTGAACCACAACCATTAGAGTATTTTATGGGAATTTCTGCCCCATCTCGCATTACTTCATTACGTGATAAAATTAAGTACATTTCAAAATATAAAATTGATTATTTATTATGCGTGAAATTTGATCATGATTTTTCATTGTTAACTGCAGAACAATTTGTTTTGAAATTTTTAGTAAAAAAGTTAAAAATAAAATTTTTAGCTGTTGGAGATGATTTTCGATTTGGTAAAAATAGAGAAGGAGATTTAAAATATTTGAATAAAATCAAAAATCAATATGATTTTAAAATAATTAATATAAGAACTCTTTACAATTTTGGAAGTCGTGTTAGTAGCACATCTATACGTAATGCATTATTAAATGCTAATTTTAAGTTAGCAGAACATCTTATGGGACATTCCTATAGATTAAGTGGTCGTGTTATCCATGGTAGACAAATTGGTAGTTTAATTGGATTTCCAACAGCTAATATAGATTATAGAGCTTTAGTATTACCCTTAAAGGGAGTCTATATAGTAGAAGTTTATGGTTTGTCAAATAAACCATTAGAAGCAGTAGCAAATATAGGTACTTGTCCTACTTTTAATGGAATAAATAAAAAAGTTGAAGTTTATATTATTGATAAAAATATCAATATTTACGGTCGTTGTATTGAAATAATATTTAGAAAAAAATTACGCAATGAAAAAAAATTTAATTCATTAGAAAAATTAAAAAACCAAATTTATTGTGATATTATTTCTGCAAGAAATTTTTTTAGAAATTATAAACGTATTCAATGAGATTAATTATGGATTATAAGAAAACTTTAAATTTACCTAAAACTTCATTTTCGATGCGTGCTAATTTGACACATATTGAACCAAAAATTTTAAATAATTGGTATAAAAAGAATTTATATAATATTATTCGACAAGTAAAAAAAGGGAAAAAAACGTTTATATTACATGATGGTCCTCCTTATGCAAATGGGAAATTACATATTGGACATGCAGTAAATAAAATATTAAAAGATATTATCATTAAATCTAAAGGATTATCTGGGTTTGATGCTCCATATATTCCGGGTTGGGATTGTCATGGATTACCGATAGAACACATTATAGAAAAGAAAATTAAAAATGAAAATATGATTATTTCAAATAATCATTTTAGAAAACTATGTCGAAAATATGTAAACGAACAAATTGATTGTCAAAAAAAAGATTTTATTAGAATGGGAATATTAGCTGATTGGAATAATTTTTATTCTACTATGGATTTTAAAATAGAAGCTAATATTACTCGTTCTTTAATTAAGATCATTAAATCAAAATATTTAATTAAAGGTGTAAAACCTGTTCATTGGTGTATTGAGTGTTCTTCATCATTAGCAGAAGCTGAATTAGAATATAAAAATAAATTATCTGATTCAGTTTATGTAAAATTTAATGTAATAAATTCTCAATTAGTATATGAATTATTTAATATCAAAAATCTTTTATTACCTATTTCAGCAATAATTTGGACTACTAATCCGTGGACTTTACCAGGAAATGTTGCCATTGCAGTACATAAGAATTTTAGATATCAATTAATTAAAATTAATCGAGAATGTTTTATTATTTCTGAATTTCTTATAAGAAAAATAATAAAATGTTGTTTAATAAAAAAATGGACTTTATTAAGTACTATAGAAGGGTATAGATTAAAATCGTTATTTTTTATTCAACCATTTAATAAAACTAAAATTCCAGTTATTTTTGATAAAAATATTACTTCTAAAATTGGTACTGGTTTAGTACATATAGCTTCTGGACATGGTCCAGAAGATTATGCACTTTCTAAAAAATATCGTTTAAAAGTGATTAATTTAATTGATAATAATGGATATTACTTTTCTAATATACATCCGTTATTAAATAATACTTTATTATTTGATGAAGCGAATAATAAAGTAATTTCTTTTTTGAAAGAAAAAGATTTATTATTTCATCAATTAAAATATGAACATAGTTATCCATATTGTTGGCGTCATAAAATTCCTATAATTTTTCGTATTACTCCTCAATGGTTTATTGATTTAGATAAGAATAATTTACGTAGTATCATTTTAAAAAATCTTTCTAATATCAAATGGATTCCATCATGGGGAGAAAAAAGAATGAAGTCTATGTTGTTAGATCGTCCAGATTGGTGTATTTCTCGTCAGAGAATTTGGGGAACTCCTATTGCATTATTTATACATAAAAAAACAAAAAAATTACATCCTTGTACTTTAAATTTTTTAGAGGTTATTGCAAAAAAAATAGAAAAGAATGGTATTCAATCTTGGTGGAATTTAAATCCTGAAATTTTATTAGGAAATGAATCATCTAATTATGATAAGTTAGATGATATTTTAGATGTTTGGTTTGATTCTGGATCAATGCATTATACTGTCATGAGAGATAAATTAGCGAATAAAGAACCTATTGCAGATTTGTATTTAGAAGGAGAAGATCAATATAGAGGATGGTTTATGTCATCTTTAATACTTTCTAATATTTTTCAAAATAAAGCGCCATATAAAGCAATTTTATCACATTGTTTTACAGTAGATGATCGTGGTTATAAAATGTCAAAATCTTTAGGTAATATTATTACTCCTCAAGATATAATTAATGAATGGGGTGCAGATATATTACGTTTGTGGGTTGCAGTAACAGATTATAAAAATGAAATGAAAATTTCAAAAAAAATTTTGTATCGAATAGTAGATATATATCGAAAAATTCGTAATACAGCGCGTTTTATATTAGGTAATTTGTATGAATTTGATCCTAAAATTCATAAAATAGATAAATCAAATATGGTTATTTTAGATCAATGGATAGTTCATCGTTGTTTTCAAACACAAGAATCTATAAAAAAATATTATGAAAATTATAATTTTCGCAGCGTAATAAAAAAAATTATGGATTTTTGTTCTAATGATATGGGTTCATTTTATTTAGATATTATTAAGGATCGTCAGTATACTATAAAAAAAAATAGTATATCAAGATATAGTGCACAAACTGCTATGTATCATATTTTACATGCATTGGTAAGATGGATCGCTCCAGTTTTATCATTTACCTCTGATGAAATTTGGAAAAATATTCCAGGAGTTGATGATAAAGAAATTTTTGCAGAAGAGTATTATCAAGATTTATTTTTAATAGATTCTAATGAATTATTTAACGATACTTTTTGGAATGGTATTTTTATGGTTCGAGATTCGATTAATAAAGTTCTTGAAAAAGGTCGTATTAATGGAATTATTTCTAATTCTTTAGAAGCTGAAATTATTTTATATGTTAATACTAATTTATCTAAAATTCTTCATCATTTAGAAAATGAGTTACATTTTTTGTTATTAATTTCAAAAATTAAAATAATTGATATAGGAGAATTTGATAAAAAAAATAAAAGTGTTTTTAAAATAAAAAAAATTAAATTTTTTAAAGCTAATGGCACAAAATGTTTGCGTTGTTGGCATATTTCTGAGACAGTAGGATTAAATTTAATGTATCCAGATTTATGTAATAGATGTATTTTGAATGTTTTTGGTAATGGTGAAATACGTAAATTTGTTTAAATTATTAAAAGATAGTCAAAAACTTATAAAAGTTAAGTATTTATTTTTATCATTAATAATTATTACTTTAGACTTTATAAGCAAAAAAATTATTTTAAATAAGTTTCATGTTTATGAAATCTATTCATTAAATCCATTTTTAAATATTGTTTATATTCAAAATTTTGGTATTAGTTTTGGATTATTTGAAAATAAATCTTATATATTGAGATGGTTTCTTATTTTTTTTATTAGTATTATTTGTTTTATTTTCTTTATTTATATTTTTTATCAAAAAAATATAAATAAAGAAAATATTTTAGCATATTTATTTATATTTTCTGGAGGAATAGGTAATTTAATCGATCGAATATTATATGGATTTGTAATAGATTTTATTGATTTTTATATTTTAAATTTTCATTGGCCTACCTTTAATATTGCAGATTCATTTATATCTATTGGTATATTTTTATTAATTTTAAATAAGAGATGTTTATGTTCAGTATAAATAAATTGTTTTATTTTTTGATATATAAAATTATATATCAATATTTAATATATTTTGCATAGTGTATAATCCATGTTTTTTATTTTTTATCCAAAGACATCCTTTTATTACTCCATCAACAAAAATTTTTCTATTAAATATTTCATGTTTTATTTTAATTCTTTCTTCCATTCCAGAAAACATAATTATATGTTCTCCAACAATGTTACTATTTCTAATACTAAAAGAATTTATTTTTTTATCAATTTTCTTTTTTTTTAAAATTTCTCTAATAGTTTTGTCAATTTCTAATGTTGTTCCTGATGGAAGGTCTTTCTTATTTTTATGATGAATATCTATAATGTCTATATCATAATTCTTTCCAAGAAATTTTGTCATTATTTTTAATATTTTAAATATTATATTCATTCCTATACTAAAATTTGTTGAATAAATAATAGGTATTTTTTTTGCAGCATTTTTAATACATTTTTTTTCTTCTTTATTAAAACCAGTTGTTCCTATAATCATAGATTTTTTATATTTTTTACATATATTTAAATAATATAAAGTAGATTTTGGTTCGCTAAAATCAATTAACGTATCAAAGTAATCTAGAACATTAAAAATATTATTTTGAATTTTAATATCTAATATTTTATTTCCAAGAATTTTTTTTATTTTATGATTGGTCAGATCTGTTTTGTTTTTCTCTAAGATTACTTTTAACAGTATTTGTTTGTGATTTATAATATTTTTTATTAACATTTTTGCCATTTTTCCTTTAGATCCAACAATGGCAATTCTAATATTTTGATTAATCATTTTATATATTTTTTAAATTAGTAACATAAAATTTTTATTTTTTAATAAGTTTTTGTAAATTTCTTGGTAATTTAAAATTAACATTTTCATTTTTTCCATTTAATTCTATAATTTTATTAATTCCTTGTTTCTTAAAAAAAGTTATAATATTATCAATTATAATATTTGGAACAGAAGCTCCAGCAGTGATTCCAATTTTTTTAATGTTTTTAATCCATTTTATATTAATATCATGATATGAATTAATCAAGTAACTTGGTTTTCCAATTTTTTCAGATATTTCTTTTAATCTGTTTGCATTGGATGAATTTTTTGATCCAACAATTAAGATGATATCTGTTTTTTTTGCTAAATTATAAATTGCTTCTTGTCTATTAATTGTTGCGTAACAAATGTTGTTTAATTTTGAACTTTGAATATTAGGAAATCTTTTATAAATTTCTTTTACAATATGCATTGTGTCATACTTTGATAAAGTTGTTTGAGTTATATAGTACAAATTTTGTTCATTTTTTATTTTTAATTTCCAAATATCTTTTTTAGATTCTACTAAATAAATTCCTCCGTTTTTATTGTAATATTGTCCTATTGTTCCTTTTACTTCTTGATGTCCTGCATTTCCTATAAAAATGATTTCTTTGTTATTAAGACTAGCTTTTTTTACTTCCATATGTATATTAGAAACTAATGGACAAGTAGCGTCAAATAAATTTTTTAAATGAAGTTTTTTGACTTTTTTTTTAATTTTTTCTGATACTCCATGTGCAGAAAAAATTAAAATAGAATTTTTTCTGATTTTTTTTAAGTTTTCAGTAAAAATTACTCCTTTTTTTTTAAATTCATTAATAATAAATTCATTATGTACAATTTCATGCCATACATAAATAGGTGGACCATAAATTAATAGTGCATAATTAACAATTTTTATTGCTCTTTCTACACCTGCACAAAATCCTCTTGGATTAGCTAATAGTATTTTCATTTTTTTATTAAAATATTATGATATATTGAACATTGTAAAATAAATTAATGAATTATGATAATAATTCATTAATTTATTTTACAACTTATTTTTTTAAATTATTTTTTTTATGCATCATGATGATTGTTTATTAATAAATAAAATTGATAAAATTTTAAAAAATTACAAAAATATATTAGTAAGTTTTAGTGGTGGATTAGATTCGACAGTATTATTACACGTCTTGATGATTTTATGTAAAAAAAAGAATACGAAATATAATATTCGTGCTTTACATGTTAATCATAATATTAGTAATAAATCTGATTTATGGATGATACATTGTCAAAAAATTTGTTTAAAATGGAATATTCCTTTTTTTGTAAAAAAAATTTTTATACAATCCTTGGATAAGGGATTAGAAGATGCTGCACGTAAAAAAAGATATCAATCAATATTAGAAACTTTACTTCCTAATGAAATTGTTGTTACAGGACAGCATTTAGATGATCAAGCAGAAACATTTTTTTTAGCATTAAAAAGAGGTAGTGGTCCTAAAGGTTTGTCATCAATGTCAATAATTAGTCCATTTTTTTTTACTTTTTTAATTAGACCATTATTAACTTTTAATAGAATTAGTTTAAAAAAATATGCTATTAGACAAAAATTATTTTGGATTGAAGATGATACTAATCAAGATGAAAAATATGAACGAAATTTTTTAAGATCTAAAATTTTTTCTGTTTTAAATAAAAGATGGCCATATTTTTCTCAATCTATTTTTAAAAGTTCTAAGATGTGTGCAGAACAAGAAAAATTATTAGATGAATTATTATATACGGATTTTATTCGTACAATTACACAAGAAGGATCGTTGTTAGTTGAAAAATTAATTGTTTATTCAAAAATAAAGAGAAATGCTATATTACGTAAATGGTTTAGATTTTATAATCTTTTGATGCCTTCTCAAATACAATTAGAAAAAATTTTTCAAAACGTCATTTGTGCTAAAATTAATTCAGATCCAATATTTCATATATCTCATATATATGAAATTCGTAGATTTAAAAAACAATTATGGATTTTAAAAAGATTTAAAAATCTAGCTAATATTGTGTTAGAATGGAATATTAATAAATCTTTAATTTTGCCAGATCAAATAGGTATTATCACTACTTCTAATAGTGGTTTTTCATTTAGAACTCCATTATATACTGAAAAAGTAACAGTCAGATTTGGATTAAAGGGTTTCATTAAAATAATGAATTCTAAAAAATTAATTAGTAGTAAAAAAATATGGAAGAAATTTAATATATATCCTTGGTTGAGAGATAGAATTCCATTACTTTATTATAATGAAATATTAATTGGAGGTATTGGTCTATTTATCACTGAATCAGGAAAATGTATTGATAAAAAATCAAAATTAACGTTAAATTTTATTAAAAATTAATAATGAATTTTTTTTCTAAAATTGTTTTTTTAAATGTTTTGTAAATCTAGGTTTTAATGGCATTTTTTCAATTATTCTTTTTTCATTGATTAAAATATCTTTATTTGTAATTTGATAGTCATGCCATAAGTGAATAAATTTCTTCACTTCTTTTGGCCATCTGTTTTTTACTAAAAATCCTCGATTAATACATTCTTCATTTAATTTTATATATCTTAAGTATAAAAATAATAATTTATTTCTAAAAAAGATCACATGTCCTTTTCCAAGTGTATATGATTTCAGATTTGATAATTTTACATTTCCATTTTTTTTCATAATGTAATTAGGAATTCTTGTTAATTCCCTATGTTCTGATAATAAATGTTGATCACATAATTTTTTTGGAGAAATAACATTAATACGAGTCATTTTTTATTTAAAATAGAGTGAATTATATATTCATATATAATTAATATTTTTTAATGTGTAAATTCTAAAATAATAAATTAGTAAGAAAGAATGAAGTAAGTTATTAATTATAGATGATATTAAATTGTGTATTATATGTGGAAATAAATTTAATTTTATTAAAATTAAATTTATTAATAATTGTATTAAAAACCATATTGTAATTATAGGAAAGATATTTTTCCAATTGTTTAATGAAATTTTAAAGCTTTGTATAATAGCATTAATGGGTATTATATTTTTTTTTTCTAATAAAATAATAGGAGAAAATGATAAAATTATTGTAAAAAATATGCCAGGAATAATAAATAAAATTAGTCCTAAATAAATTAATATTATACAAATAATAAATAAAATAATCATTTTAGGTAATTGGTATAATGATTTTATAAAAATAGAAAAAATAAATATTTTTTTATTTTTATGTAAGGTAAATAAATAGTTAATAATTAAAGAAAATAATAATATCATATTTATAAATATTGATATTAATGATAAAAGTGAAATTTTTAATAAAAAATTTTTTTCTTCTTTTGGTAATTCATTTATCCATAATAGAAGTGAATTAATATTTTTTGCAGCATGAAGTATTTCTATCATTTTTTCAAAATCGTAATTTGAAATACTAAAATGATAAAAAAATACACTAATACAAGATGTAATAAATGAAAAAATAAAAATATCATTTTTTTGATTTTTGAAGAAGTTAATACAATCATTAATTATCAAATTGGTATTCATAATTATTAAAAAATTAATATATTCTTTATAAATTGAATGTATTTATATAATAAAAAACATTATTTTTATAAGTTTATTTTTTATTATATTAATTCAGTATTTATTATACAAATTATTAAAAATATTGTTTAAAAATAAATTGTATAAAATAAATAAAAATTTATTTATTTTATATTTTAAATTAGTAAGAATATTGTATTTTTAATATATATATATATAAATGATATATCATTATAAATAATATATCATTATAAATAATATATTATTTAATAAATTTTTTTAAAAAAATGAAAATATTATGATTAAATCATATAAATAAATTAAATTTTTTACTTTATTTATTTAAAATAAAGGAAATGTATGTATAAATTTATACTTTTTTTTATATTATTAGGAATACAATATTCTTTTTGGTTTGGAAAAAATAGTTTTCATGATTATAAAAATCTAAAGAAGGATGTTTTTTTTTTAAAAAAATTAAATAAAGATTTAGAAAAAAGAAATCAATTATTAATAGCTGAAATTTACGATTTAAATACTAGATTTGATGCTATAGAAGAATATTCTAGGTATGAACTTGGTATGATTAAACCAGAAGAATTTTTTTTAAAAATACTAAATTAATTAAAATATAAATAAAGTTTATACTTTTTAAAAAATCTTATAATAAAAGATGAAATTTAGTTCATGATATTATGAATAAATCATTATTATTTAATAATAAAACTCCTATTTTTGCTTTAATAGCTTCTGCTGGTATAGGAAGAAGAATGCATTTAAATTATCCAAAACAATATTATAAAATATTTGGAAAGACTATTGTTGAGCATACATTAAATATATTTTTAAAAAATCATAGAATTTTAAAAATTATAGTTGTTTTAAATAAAAATGATTCTTTTTTTAAAAAGTTATCTATTTCAAATAATCAAAAAATTAAAACTGTTATAGGTGGTAAAAGAAGATCCGATTCTGTTTTTTTAGGTTTAGAATATTTGTATAAATATTTAAAAATAAAGCAAGCGTGGGTTTTAGTACATGATGTTGTTAGACCTTGTTTAAGTCAATTAGATTTAAATCGGATAATAAAATTGATTGACAAAAAATCTTTTGTTCATGGTGGTCTTTTAGCTATTAAAGTAATAAATACTTTAAAGTTTACCTTTAGACAAACTTTAAAAGTTAGTCATACTATTAATCGAAGTCAAACATGGCATGCATTGACTCCACAATTTTTCCCTTTAATTTTAATTCGAAATTGTTTAAAAAGGGTATTAAAAAATAAAATAATTATTACAGATGAATCAGAAGCTTTAGAATTTTGTGGTTATCACCCTAAATTATTAAAAGGTGAAATAAAGAATTTAAAAATTACTACACCAGAAGATTTGATATTAGCAAGGTTTTATCTTTCTTCTATTTTATGACTTTATTGTAAGTAAAGGAGTATTTTCCATGAGAATTGGATATGGTTTTGATATACATAAATTCGGAAAAAATGGAATTCTAAAAATTTGTGGAGTAAAAATTCCTTATCAAAAATCATTAATAGCTTATTCAGATGGAGATGTGGCTTTACATGCATTAACTGATGCTATTCTTGGTGCAGCAGCACTTGGTGATATTGGAAAATTATTTCCAGATACAAATCCTAATTTTAAGGGTATTAGTAGTCGTATTTTGTTAAGAGAGGCATATTCTAAAGTTTTAAGAAAAGGATATTGTATAGGTAATTTGGATATTACAATTATTGCTGAAAAACCAAAAATGTTTCCATATATTTTTGATATGCGTAAAAATATTGCAGAAGATTTAAATTGTGATATAGATAGTGTGAGTGTTAAAGCAACTAGTACTGAAAAATTGAAATTGGTTGGTGAAGAAGAAGGTATTATATGTGAAGCTATTGTTTTATTAATAAAAGATAATAGTAATTATAATGATAAAAATTTAGTAACAGCATGGTAAATATGTAAATATTATAATTTTTCAATAATATTTCATTATATTAATTTTTTTAATTTTTTTTTATAATGTTTTTAGCTTCTTTTTCTATTAATTTAAGATGGGATTTATCTTTTTTGCTTTCGCAATATATTTTATATATGTCTTCCGTTCCTGATATTCTTATTACAAACCATCCATGTTTTGTGATAATTTTAATTCCTTTCAAAAAAATATTTTTTTTAAAAGTTTTATTTGAATGATTGATTACTGGATCTCCTGCTAAATTATCTGGAATAGTCATATTCCATGACAAATTAGATAATATTTTTTTTTGTTTATAATTAATTTTTTTTTTAATACAATTATAATTGTATTTTCCTGTTATATTTATAATTTTTTTAAAATAGTCTTCTAGACTGATTCCTGTAATGGATATAATTTCTGCTGCTAAAAGACAAAGAGCAATTCCATCTTTATCAGTTGTCCAAGGAGAACCATTAAATGTTAAAAATGAAGCGCCTCCACTTTCTTCTCCTACAAAACCGAAAATTCCTTTATATAATCCATTTGAAAACCATTTAAATCCTACTGGAAACTCAATAAAATTTAAACCTAATTTATTAATAACATGATTTATAATATTACTAGAAACTAAAGTTTTTCCGATGATTAGATTTTTTTTCCATAGTGGTCTATTTTTAAATAAATAATCAATAGATATTGCTAAATAGTGATTCGGATTGATTAATTTTTTATTTGTAATAATACCGTGTCTGTCTGAATCTGGATCATTTACCAAAATTAAATCATATTTTTTATTTATTTTTAATAAACCTTGTATAGACCATTGAGAAGCACAATCTATTCTAATAATACCATCATAATCTAATTTCATGAAGCTAAAGGTTGGATCTATTTTTTCATTAAGTATTTCAAAATTTAATTGATAGTATTCATTCATTCTCATCCAATAATTTATTCCTGTACCCCCTAAAGGGTCAATAGCAATTTTTAATCCACTATTTTTAATAGCATTAATATTGACTATTCTTTTTAATTCTTTTACATATGGATAAATAAAGTCTCTTTCATGATAATGAGTGTCTTTTATTGCTAATTTATAAGGAATACGATTAATTCCAGATAATTTATTACTAATTAATTGATTAGCTCTTTTTTCTATTTTTATTGTAATTTTTTCATTTGCTGGTCCACCATTAAAATCATTGTATTTTATTCCTCCATATTCTGGAGGATTATGTGATGGAGTTATAATAATACCATCTGCTTTTTTTTTATTATTTCTATTATAATTAAGTATAGCATATGATATTGAAGGAGTAGGTGTGTATGAATAATTATGTTCTACTATAGTATCTATTCTATTTGCTATTAATACTTCTATTACTGTCATAAATGCAGGTTCTGATAAAGCATGAGTATCTTTTCCTACAAAACAAGGTCCAGTGATACCTTTTATTTTTCTTATTTCTGAAATAGCTTGAGCTATAGTTAAAACGTGTTGTTCATTAAAGGTATGTAATGATGAACTACCTCTATGTCCAGAAGTTCCAAACTTTACTTTATGATTAAAATTATTTCTTTCTGGTTTTAAATCATAATAATTTTTTATTAATAATGAGATATTAATTAAATCTTTTTTTTTAGGAGTTTTTCCTGCTCTACAATGAATAATCAACTTTTTCTAATAAATTTTATTTATAAATATTTTCTTATGAATTATGTTTAATAAATTATTGACATAATATATCGTATTATATCAATAGTTTATATATAATTTTTTTATATTTTTTGCAAGATTTATTAATAAATGAGATAATAATAATGAAAATATTGCTTAGCAATGATGATGGAATTAATGCATTAGGAATACAAAAGTTAGCTTCTATATTAAGAAAAAAAAAAAATGATGTTCAAATTATTGCACCAGACAGAAATAAAAGCGGATCATCTAGTGCATTTACTTTGGATAAACCATTACGTATAAATAAATTTAAAAATGGTGATATTTCTGTAGAAGGTACTCCTGCAGATTGTGTTTATTTAGGAATTAATAAGTTAATTCGTCCTTGTCCTGATATTGTTATTTCAGGTATTAATCAAGGTCCAAATTTAGGTGATGACGTAATTTATTCTGGAACGGTAGCTGCAGCTATAGAAGGAAGACATCTTAAATTTCCAGCTTTAGCTGTTTCATTAAATGGAAAAAAATATTATGAAACTGCAGCAAAAGTAATATGTAATTTTTTAAAATTATTGATACATCACCCATTGACAGAATGTAAGATTCTAAATATTAATGTACCAAATATACCTTTTTTGAAAATTAAAGGTTATAAAATTACAAGATGTGGTACTCGTTATGCTGCGCAAAAAGTTTATAAATTTATGGAACCAAGAGGAGGAGAATTTTTATATTGGTTAGGACCTATTGGTAACATTTTTGATGAATCTTCTGATACAGATTTTGCTGCTATTCAAAATGGATATGTTTCAATTACGCCATTAAATATTGATTTAACTGATTATAAATTGCAAGTAGTATTAAAAAAGTGGTTTAAAAATATTAAATATATGTAAAAAAATTGATTAAAGTGATTTTTATTTTTTTAATTTTATTAAAAATTAAATATTTTTTTATTCAAATCAATTTTATATTCTAAGTATTTAGAATAGTTCGTTTAGGAGAAAAAATGAATTTTAATGCTCAAGAATATGTAATTCGATTAGCATTTATTTATATATTTACTACTTCTTTTTTGTTAGGATGTTCAAAAATGTATCAACGTTCAGCACCTATTATTTCCTTAAATGATCAAAATAATTATTTAACAAAAAATAAATGTTCTTCTATTTTAGAAAATAAAAATAATGTTTTTTCTTATCAAGAAAATCCAAGTTTTTTATTTAATAATATACAAAAAACATCTTTGAAAAAAAAAATATATAAAAAAAAAGTATTAAATAATTTTTTTAAAAATAGAAATTATGAAAATATTCCAAAAGGAAAATATAAAAAAGATTTTTATATTGTTCAAAAAGGAGATACTTTATTTTATATTTCTTGGATTACAGGAATAAAGTATCATGAGATTATGAAATATAATAATATTATCAATCCAAATTATTTATATGTAGGTCAAATATTAAAAATTAATAATTTTAGTAATTTTTCTAATAAAAATAATTATTTTTTTTCTGAAGAAAAAAATCAATCTAAAATTAATAAATTAAAAAATAATAAAAATGATATTTCTTATTCAAAAAAAAATAAAAAAGGTATAGATATTCATTGGATTTGGCCAACAAATGGCGAAGTTGTTGAAAAATTTTCTGATTTACAAGGTGGTAATAAAGGTATAGATATTGCTGGAAAATTAGGTCAACCAATATTTTCTAGTGCAAAAGGTAAAGTGGTTTATATTGGAAGTGTGTTAAGAGGATATGGAAATTTAATTATTATTAAACATAATTCAGATTATCTTAGTGCTTATGCACATAATAATTTAATTCTGGTAACAGAAGAGGAAGAAGTACAAGAAGGACAAGAAATTGCTACTATGGGTAACAGTGATTCTAATTCTGTAAAATTACATTTTGAAATACGTTACAAAGGAAAATCTGTTGATCCATTACGATATTTACCAAATAAATAATTATTGTTATAATAAGATTATTTTATAATATTATTTATATTTTTAAAAAATATATTTTTTATTTTACATATGTTAGATCCAATAATATTACGTTTAAATCCGAAATTAATTTCTAAAAAATTAGCTCGTAGAGGGTTTTTATTTGATTTTATTTTATTCTCTCAATTAGAAAGTAAAAGAAAAAATAAACAAATAAAGTTAAATAATTTAATTTTAGAATATAATAGAAATGAAATTAATATTAAAAACCATATCAAATATCATAATAATTTTAAATTTAATAATGAAAAAAATATTAATTTAAAAGAAGAAATTAATTTATTGAAAAAAGAATTAAAAAAAATTCAGGAAGAAATATATAATATTAATATATCCTTACCTAATATACCAGATGATTTAATACCAGATGGTATTGATCAAAATAATAATATAGAGATTAGTAGATGGGGTATACCAAAAAGATATAATTTTAAAATTAAAGATCATGTTGAATTAGGAGAAAAAATAGATGGATTTGATTTTTCTTCAGCAATCAAAATGAGTGGTTCTAGATTTATAGTAAAGAAAGGAAATATAGCACGATTATATCGTGCATTAACTCAGTTTATGTTAAATTTACATATAGATGTTCATGGATATTTAGAAACATATGTACCTTATTTAGTAAAAGATCATGCGTTATATGGAACTGGTCAATTACCAAAATTTCAGTCTGATTTATTTTATGTAGGAAAGATTCAAAATAATAAAATAAAAAAAAAATATATTTTAATTCCTACTTCAGAAGTTTCATTAATTAATATTTTTCAAGATAGGATCTTATCAGCAGATTTGTTACCTATTCGTATGGTAGCACATAGTCCGTGTTTTCGATCAGAGGCTGGTTCTTATGGGAAAGACACTCGTGGTTTAATACGTATGCATCAATTTGATAAAATTGAATTAATTCATATAGTTCATCCAAATTCTTCTAATGAATCTTTAGAAGAACTGACAAATCATGCAGAAAAGGTTTTAAAATTGTTGCAATTACCCTATAGAAAAATATTATTATGTACTGGAGATTTAGGATATTCTTCTTCTAAAACATATGATTTAGAAGTTTGGATTCCATCTCAAAATACTTATAGAGAAGTTTCTTCATGTTCTAATACAAAAGATTTTCAATCTCGTCGTATAAAAATTAGATTTAAAAATATTTTATCAAAAGGTCAAAAAAATGAGTTTGTACATACACTGAATGGTTCTGGATTAGCAGTAGGTAGGACTTTAGTTGCTATTATGGAAAATTATCAAGAAAAGGATGGAAAAATAAAAATACCAAAAGTATTGAGACCATATATGAATTATATGAAGTATATTTAAAAATGTATAGTAATTTATTTTACATAAAATCCAATTTTTTTTAATATTTTTTTAGTCTCAAAGTTATTAGTTTGTACTTTAATTGATGACCATTCACGTCTTATTGAATATTTTTTTCGTAATATATAAATATCTTTTGAAATTATTCCTAATTTTTTTTTCAAATTTATATCGTCATCTCTTACATCATAGATAAGATGTATCAATTTTTTTAATTTTTTTTGAGTTAATTTTCCTTGAATAAATATTTTTTTAAAATCAGATTGAGGTAGAAAATGTTTAATTCCTATTTCTGTATTTTTTTTATTGAAATATTTACAATAATCTTTGTGTATTTTTAATACACTTTTTATCCTGCCTTCTAAACTATATCCTGCAATATGAGGAGTAGTGATAATTGTTTGACATAGTAATTCTGATAAATATGGTTCAGTACTCCATACATCTAATACAATACGAATTTTTTTTCCTTTTTTTAAAACTTTTAGTAAAGCGTTTTCGTCAATAACTAATCCTCTGCTAGTATTAATTACTATTGTTTCTGAAGATAAATTATCAAATATTTCTTCATTAAATAAATGATAAGTTGGATTTTTTCCATATTTTTTTAATGGAACATGTAATGATATTATATGTGAATGATTAATGATTTTTTCTAAGGAAACAAATTCTTTATTTTTTATTTTTTTAGAAAGAGGTGGATCGTATAGCAATGTTTTAATTCCTAAAACATTTAAATATTTGTTTAGAAGACTTCCAATATTTCCAACTCCTATAATACCAACAATTTTTTCTTTCAGATCAAAATTATAATGTTCTGATAAAAAGAATAGTACAGAAAAAATATATTCAACTACACTAGTAGAATTACATCCAGATGCATGCGAAAAACAGATATTTGATTTTTTTATATATTCTTGATCAATATGATCTATACCTGAAGTTACAGTTCCAAGAAATTTGATTTTGCTATTTTTTAATATATTGTTTTTTATTGGTGTATTTGATCTTATAATAACAGCATCACTATTCTTTAATAGTGATTTGTTAAACATATTATATGAAATTAATTTAATTTTTCCTAGTTTTTCAAATATTTTTTTTGCATATAATATATCTTTATCAATTAATATATTCATAAAATTTTTTTTTGCCTAATTGTTAATTTTTTTATATATAAAAAAACATTTATTTGATTATTGATAATATTTTTGATTTATTACATATATTTATATGTATGTAATTTTTTTATATATATGATAATATATCATTAATTTTTTTAAAAAAAATAATAAATTTATTTTTTAAAGGAATTTATGAGTTTTTTTTATAGATTATTGATTTTTTTGTTATTTCAATTTGTTATTTCTGGTTGTTTTTTAAATAAATATTTAATTTATTATCCGAATATTGATCAAGGAAATTATTATTCAAAAGATAATATTTTGAAAATAAGGAAAGGAATGACCAAAAGTCAAGTTATCTATATCTTAGGTTACCCTTTATTAAAAGAGCCGTTTTTTCAATCAAAATGGTATTATATTTTTCGTAAAAAAATTGGTTTTAATTTAGTAAAACAAGAAACAATTATTTTATCTTTTAAAAACAATATTTTAAAAGATATTAAATATCATTCTTTATGTTTAAATTGTAATTGATTTATATTTCATTTTTTAATAAAACTAAAAAATGATAATTTTTAAAAAACATTAAAAGAACATTATATCTAAATTTTTTAGTTGTTATAAAGGGGTGTACTAATATTATGGTAGAATTACTTTCTCCTGCTGGTTCTTTAAAACATATGAGATATGCTTTTGCATATGGTGCAGATGCTGTATATGCTGGTCAGCCTAGGTATAGTTTACGAGTTCGTAATAATGATTTTGATTATGAAAAATTAAATCAAGGTATTCAAGAATCTCATAATCAAGGAAAACGTTTTTATGTTGTTTTAAATATAATACCTCATAATTCTAAAATTAAAACTTTTATTCAGGATATATCTCCAATAGTAAAAATGAATCCAGATGCTTTTATTGTATCTGATCCTGGATTAATTATGATGTTAAAAGATTCATTTTCTAATATTAATATTCATCTTTCTGTACAATCTAATGCAATTAATTGGGCTACAGTGAAATTTTGGAAAAAAATAGGTCTAAGTAGAATTATTTTATCTCGTGAGTTAGATATAGAAGAAATTTATGAAATTCATAAAAAAGTTCCAGATATTGAATTAGAAGTATTTATACATGGTGCACTTTGTATGGCATATTCTGGTCGGTGTTTATTATCAAGTTATTTAAGTAAACGTGATGCTAATCAAGGTGCTTGTACTAATATATGTAGATGGAAATATGACATAAATCAAAATGAAAAAATAAAAGAAAAAAAGCAAACATATAAATCAGTGATTATAAATAGAAATAATAGTAATTTAGAAAAAATGCAGGTTATTGAAGATATTCATGGTACTTATATTTTAAATTCTAAAGACTTATGTGGAATTAAATATATTAAAGAATTATTAAATTCAGGTGTTTGTTCTTTTAAGATTGAAGGAAGAACTAAATCTTTTTATTATTGTGCTAGAACTGCTCAGATATATCGTAATGCAATTGATGATGCTATTTCTGGAAGACCATTTAATAATGATTTATTAAAAATGTTGAGTGGACTTTCGAATAGAGGATATACTAGTGGTTTTTTTAAGAGACATGATGACGACGATATGAATCGTCAAAATTATATTTTTGGACATTCTGTTTCATATACTCAAAAATTTGTTGGTGAATTTACCGGACAATATAAGGATCATTTTGCTGAAGTTAATGTGAAAAATAAATTTTCTATTGGAGATAATTTAGAATTAATTACTCCAATAGAAAATTTTAAATTTATTTTAGATGCCATGTTAGATAAAAATAAATCGTCTATTATTCATGCAAAAGGAAATGGATATATTGTTTATTTAAAGATACCTAAAAAAATCAATTTGAAATTTGCACTTTTAATTAAAAATTTAATTTAATTATTTTTTAATTTGATCTTAAAGAAATTTCACCGTCTAAATATGTTGTAATTTTCCCTTTTTGTTCTAATAAAATTGCTCCATATTCATTTATTCCCTTTACCATACCTCTTTCTTGATGATTTTTTCCAATATGTAATGATACTGTTTTATTCAAAAATTTATCTAATTTTAGCCAACGATCTACAAATGGTAGTAATCCATGTTTTTCAAACTTTAATAAAGTATAACGTAGTTTTAAAATTAATTTACTAGCGATAATATTTTTTTTTATAATTATTCCTGCTTCTTCTAAAGTAATACATTGTTGATTAGTATTAAGTATACTATTTTTATTTTTTTTAATATTTAATCCTACACCAACAATAATATGTGTAGAATTATCTATTTTTTTAATTATTTCAATTAGAATTCCAGCTAATTTTTTTTCATTTAAATATATGTCATTAGGCCATTTTGATTGAATTTTATTTTGATTTAATAGTTTATTTAAAGTTTCTGCAATTACAGTACTAATTGCTATATTTAATCCTAGAATTTTGATAGGATGTTTTTGAAAATTCCAATACAATGATAAATACAAATTATATCCAAATGGAGAATTCCAAAATCTTCCCCTTCTTCCTCTTCCATTGGTTTGATATTCTGCTATACAAACATCACCTGACTTTAATTTTTCTATACATTCTATAAGATATTGATTAGTTGAATGAATAATAGGAAGAATAATAATTCTTCCATTTTTCACTAATTTATAAATTTTTTCAGAATTTAAAAAGTCCATTTTTTTATTTAAAAAATAGGTATCTTTAAAAAAAGTATTAATTTCTATTCCCCATTTTTTCAATATATTAATATTATCTTTAATATATTCTGGAATAATTCCTAATCGTTTAGATAATTCTTTTTTTGAATATATTGATCCATTAGAAAGAATTTTAATTAGTTTTAGTGGTAAAATATAACGATTATTATTCATAATAAATGATCTAATGAATTTAGAATCCCATTTTTTCCAATAAAACAAACTTCTGGTTCTAACAAAATACTAAATTTATGCATAACTTTTTTTCTAATATAATTTGCTAAATTTATAAAATCTTTTCCAGTAGCACGATTTTTATTAATTAAAACCAATGGTTGATGTACATATACAGCAGCACCTCCAAATTCGTAATTTTTTAAGTTACATTGTTCTATTAGCCATCCAGCTGATATTTTGGTATAATCAGCATTTTTTGTATATTCAGGACAATTAGGATATTTTTTTTTCAAAATTTTTGCATCTTTTTTTTTAAGTATTGGATTTTTAAAAAAACTACCTGCATTACCAAAAATAAAAGGATTAGGTAACTTTTTTTTTCTTAAGTATAAAATATTATAAAAAATATCTTTTGCAGTAATTTGATTTTTTTTAGATATTGCATTATTATATGTTAATATTGGTTTCCAGACTTTATTTAATTCTAATCCTATAGAAGTAATTGCAAAATTTTTATAGTAATATTGATTTTTAAAAATACTTTCTCTATATCCAAATTTACATTCAGATTTTTTTAGTCTATATTCTGATCCATTTTTTAGATTTAAAATATCAACGTAGTTACACACATCTTGAAATTCTAAACCGTAAGCACCAATGTTATGTATTGGTGCTGCTCCAGCACATCCTGGAATAAACGCTAAATTCTCTAATCCATAAATTCCATGATTAAGAAGAGTTTTGACTAGTTCATGCCAAATATTTCCGGCTCCTACATGAATAAACCATTTTTTTGATGATTCTGTAATTTTTAGTTCTTTAATTCGATTTAAAATAACTACACCATTAAAATTTTTTATAAAAAATACATTACTTCCTTTTCCAAGTAATAATATTGGTAATTTTTTCCATTTTGCTTTCTTAAATAAGAACAACAATTCTTCTTTAGAAGAAGCTATCCATATAGCTTTTGCTTTAGCATCTAATCCTAGAGTATTATAGGATTTTAATGTTTTATATTCCATAAAGATTGCAATAATAAATTAAATATTAAAATAATATTAACATGGTAAAAAAAAAATTATTCAAAAATTTAAAATAATTTTTTTTTTTTTGTAATAATTTATTGATATAATAATGTCAGTAATTGGAAAACAAATACAAGGAAGAATATCGTAATCATTAACTAATCCTATTGGATTTTTAATATATTTTACTTTTCCATATTGTAATTTTACATGACAACAACCACAATATCCACTTTGACATTGTGATTCAATATAAATATTATTTTTTTTTAAAAATTTTAATAAAAAAATTTTATTTTTAATATAAAAATTGATAGATTTGATATTTTTTTTTTTTAAAATTATAGAATAATATGGTTGTATTGTTGTTTTCATAGTTTAATTTTTTTTAAATCATTTAAATTTATTTCTGCATCTATTTGTCCTACTAAATAAGCGCTATTTTCTACTTCTTGAGGTGCAACTTGAACATCATCAGAAATAAGCCATGAATTAATCCATGGAATTGGATTTGAATATATTTCAAATGGAGAATTTAAATTGATAGCTTGCATACGGATATTAGTAATATATTCGATATATTGATATAATATTTCTTTATTTAAACCAATCATAGATCCGTTAGAAAATAAATATTTCGCCCAAGATTTTTCTTGTTCTGCTGCTCTTATAAATATATTGATTGTTTCTTGTTCACATTCTTTTGCTATTATGCGCATTTCTGGATCATCTTGACCAGATTTCATAATATTTATTATATTTTGTGTACCAATTAAATGTAATGATTCATCACGTGCAATTAATTTAATTATCTTAGCATTTCCTTCCATTAATGCTCTTTCTGCAAATGCAAATGAACAAGCAAAACTAATATAAAATCGAATAGCTTCTAAAACATTAACACTAATTAAACATAGATAAAGAGATTTTTTTAATGTTTTTAAATCTATTTTTAAATTTTTAGAATTAATGTAATATTTTCCTTCTCCTACAGTATTATAATAATTAGTCATTTTAATCAAATTATCATAATAATTAGAAATGTCTTTTGCACGTTTGATAATTTCAGAATTAATTATGATATCATTAAAAATGATAGAAGGATTAGTAACAATATTTCTAATAATATGAGTATATGATCTAGAATGAATTGTTTCTGAAAAAGACCAAGTTTCAATCCATGTTTCTAATTCAGGAATAGATACTAAAGGTAAAAAAGCGATGTTTGGACTACGTCCTTGAATTGAATCTAGTAATGTTTGATATTTTAAATTGCTTAAGAAAATATGTTTTTCGTGTATTGGTAGTTTTTGATAATCAATGCGATCACGAGATAAATCTATTTCTTCTGGTCTCCAAAAAAATGAAAGTTGTTTTTCAATTAATTTTGAAAAAATTATATACTTTTGTTGATCATAACGTGAAATGTTTACTGGTTGTCCAAAAAACATTGGTTCTTTTAATTGATCATTAGGAATTTCTGAAAATATTGTATAATTTCTCATTATATATTTTATTCCTTTTAAATTGTAAATTATCAAATAACACAACTATTTCCTTCACAAAAATAATTATAAGATTCTACATCTTTTTTAATATTTTTTTGATAATCTTTTGCTCCATCTCTGGTATTATGATAGTAAAGTGTTTTAATTCCATATTTATAAGCTGTTAATAAATCTTTTAATAGTTGATGCATTGGGATTTTATTCATTAAAAATCGTTTTGGATCGTAATGAGTATTTGTTGAAATAGACTGATCTACAAATTTTTGCATTATGCCAATTAATTCTAAATATCCTTCATTATCTGGCAAATCCCAAAGTAATTCATAGTTATTTTTTAATTTTTCATATTCTGGAACTACTTGTCTTAATATTCCATCTTTGGATGCTTTAGTTGTTATGTATCCTCTAGGTGGTTCAATACCATTTGTAGCATTAGAAATTTGAGAAGATGTTTCTGATGGCATTAATGCTGAAAGTGTCGAATTTCTTAATCCATATTTTTTTATATTTTTTCTTAAAATATCCCAATTATAATTTAACTGATTAGAAATAATACTATCTAAATTTTTTTTGTATGTATCAATAGGAAAAATATTTTTTGAATATGTTGTTTCATTAAATAAAGCACATGCACCTTGTTCTCTAGCTAATTGATTTGATGCTTTTAATAAATAAAATTGTATTGCTTCAAATGTATCATGGGTTAATTTTTTTGCACTTCCATTAGAATATTTAAGATTGTTTTTAGCTAAATAATATGCATAGTTTATAACTCCAATTCCTAAAGATCGTCTATTTTTTGCAGATTTTTCTGCAGCTTTAATAGGATAAGATTGATAGTCAAGTAGTGCATCTAATGCACGTACTATTAATATAGATAATTCCTCTAATTCATCTAATTTATTTATGATACCTAAATTAAATGCGGCTAATGTGCATAGCGCAATTTCTCCATTTTCATCTTTAAGATCATTTAATGGAGTAGTTGGCAATGTGATTTCTAAACATAAATTTGATTGTCGAATAGGTGCTATTTTAGAATTAAATGCACTATGCGTATTACAATGATCAACATTTTGTATATATATTCTTCCAGTTGAAGCTCTTTCTTGCATTAAAATAGAGAATAAATCAATAGCTTTGATCTTTTTTTTTCTTATTTTATCATTTGTTTCATATTTAATATATAATTCTATAAATTTTTTTTGATTTGAAAAAAAAGATTCATATAATCCTGGTACGTCAGAAGGACTAAATAATGTAATATATTGGTTTTGAATAAGTCTTTCATACATAATTTTATTAATTTGTACTGCATAATCTAAATGTCTAACACGATTATCTTCAATGCCTCTATTATTTTTAAGTACAAGTAAACTTTCTATTTCTAAATGCCATAATGGAAAAAATAATGTAGCAGCTCCTCCTCTTATTCCTCCCTGCGAGCATGATTTTACAGCACTTTGAAATAGTTTGTAAAAGGGAATACATCCAGTATGAAATGCTTCTCCATTTCTAATTGGACTACCTAAAGCACGAATACTTCCGGCATTAATTCCAATTCCCGCACGTCTAGAAACATATTTTATTATAGCTCCACTGGTAGCATTAATAGAATCAAGACTATCATTACATTCTATTAATACGCATGAACTAAATTGACGTGTTGGAGTTCGTACTCCTGCCATAATAGGAGTTGGTAAAGAAATTTTAAATGTAGAAATAGCATTATAAAATCTATAGATATAATTTAATCTATTTTTTTTAGAATATTTTGAAAATAAACATGCAGAAACTAAAATATATAAAAATTGTGCACTTTCATATATTTGTCCAGTAATTCTATTTTTTAGTAAATATTTTCCTTCTAATTGTTTCACTGCAGCATATGAAAAATTCATATCTCTATGATGATCAATAAAACTATTCATTTGATCAAATTCATCTTTAGAATAATCAACTAATAAATGAGCGTCATATTTATTAATTTTTACTAAATTTTGAACATGTTTATATAATGGAGGTGGTGTAAAAGAACCATATGCTTTTTTTCTTAAATCAAAAATAGCTAATCTTGCTGCAAGATATTGATAATCTGGTGTTTTTTCTGAAATTAAATCAGCAGCTGCTTTTATTAAAGTTTCTTGAATATTTGATGTTTTAATTCCATTATAAAATTGTATTTTAGATCGTAATTCAATTTGAGAAATTGATACATTTTTCAATCCTTTAGCAGCCCAATTTAATACTTTATGAATTTTATCTAAGTTAATTTCTTCTTTAATTCCATTTCTCTTAATAACAAATAATTTTTTATGCATTGTTAATGTGTATACCTGAATATAGAAATATTATTTAAGATTTTTTTATATAACTTTTAATAAAAAGTTGAAATATTTTGTTAAATCGATTATATCTTTGATAATAAATGGCAGGGAGATATCAAACTACAATATATTATTTTATTTAAAAGTTCCTTTCATATTCATACTTATGTTTAGAATTTTATATATACTATAATTTTTTTGAAGTATCAACTTTTTTTTGAAAATATTAAAATTTGTTCATTTTAAATTATTTTTTTAAAAAATCAAAATGTTTGATTTTTTAAATGTATTAAGTAATTTGTATTTAAATTAGAACTCAATTGAAAATTTTTAATTATTGGGTTATACTTAATACCTGTAATATTTTTTGCTATTAGTGAAGAATTATCTATCCATTCTAATAATTCAGAAGGTTGAATAAATTTTTTTATTTTATGTGTTCCTTTTGGTATGTAATTTAATACATATTCTCCAATAAAAATAATAAAAAACCAAGATTGTATAGTACGATTAATCGTAGATATAAAAATATCTCCGCTAGATTTAATTAAATATTGGCAAGATTTAATAATTGATTTAGGATAAGGAACATGTTCTAATAATTCCATACAAGTAATAACGTCATATTTTTTTTTTTTTTTTATGTGTTCTTCTACTGTTTCTACTAAATAATTTATTTTATATTTTTTTTTGAGAGCATGTTTTTTAGCAACTTCAATTTGTTTTTTACTAATGTCAATTCCTGTTACTATTCCACCTTCTTTGCTTATACTTTCAGATAAAATACCTCCTCCGCATCCGATATCAAGTATTTTTTTTTTATAAAGTCCATTACTATGTTTTAAAATATAATTTAAACGTAATGGATTTAATTTATGTAATAAGTAAACATTGTTATTTTTATTCCACCAATGATTTGCGATTTTTTCAAATTGTTTAATTTCTTTAATATCAAAATTTTTTATTTTATTTTTCATTATTTTTTTTATCTCTCTTATAATAATTTTACTATTTTACAATAAATATTGTACAATAATTAAAAATCAAAATAAATTTTTTAATTGAATCACCAAAAAAAGATTGATAAACAATATAAAAATGGACTTTTTTATATTGTTTTTTTAAGTTTTTTATTAAAGAGAATACGTATATGAACGATGTAGTAAATAATGTTAGATTAGTTAGTATAGAGGAAGAGTTAAAAAAATCTTATTTAGATTATGCGATGTCTGTAATCATTGGACGTGCATTACCAGATGTAAGAGATGGTTTGAAACCTGTACATCGTCGCGTTTTATATGCGATGCATGTTTTAGGAAATTATTGGAATAAACCTTATAAAAAATCTGCTCGTATAGTAGGAGATGTTATTGGAAAATATCATCCTCATGGAGATTCTGCTGTTTATGATACCATAGTTCGTTTGGCACAGTCTTTTTCTATGAGATATATGTTAATCGATGGACAAGGAAATTTTGGATCCATTGATGGAGATTCTGCTGCAGCGATGCGTTATACTGAAATTCGTATGTCTAAAATTGCTTATGAATTATTAGAAGATTTAGATAAAAAAACTGTAAAATTTGTATCTAATTATGATGGAACTGAAGAAATACCTGATGTAATGCCTACTAGAATACCAAATTTATTGATTAATGGATCTTCTGGTATTGCAGTTGGTATGGCGACTAATATACCTCCTCATAATCTTAATGAGGTTATTAATGGATGTTTAGCTTATTTAAATGATAGTAATATTACTATTCATAACTTATTAAAATACATTCCTGGTCCAGATTTTCCAACTTCTGCAATTATTATTGGAAAAAAAGGAATCATTGATGCTTATCATACTGGAAAAGGAATTATTCATATTCGAGCAAGAGTTAATATTGAAAAAAATCAAAAGACTCAACGAGAAAAAATTATAATTTATGAATTGCCATATCAAGTTAATAAATCAAAATTAATAGAAAAAATTGCAGAATTAGTGAGAGAAAAACGAATTGATGGTATTTATGCATTGCGCGATGAATCTGATAAAGATGGATTAAGAATTGTTATTGAAATCAAACGGGATGCTATAGCAGAAATTATTTTAAATAATCTTTATGCTTTAACTCAATTACAAATTAATTTTGGTATTAACATGGTCGCACTTTGTAACGGAAAGCCAAGATTATTGAATTTAAAGGACATAATTAAACATTTTATATATCATAGAAAGCATATTATAACACGTAGAATTATTTTTGAATTAGAAAAAGCACGAGAAAGAGCACATATTTTAGAAGCTTTTGCAATAGCTTTAGTTAATCTTTCATCCATGATTAAAATGATTCGTAGTGTTTTAACACCAAATGAAGCAAAATTAAACTTAATTAATTATGCATGGGATTTAGGTAATATAAAAGATATTTTAGTTAAACATTCTTCTACTAATATTTTTAAGCCAAAATGGGTTAAAGATCAATATGGAGTACATGAATCGCAATATTTTTTCACAAAAAAACAAGCACAAGCAATTTTAAATTTACGTTTACATAAATTAACTAATTTAGAACATAAAAAAATATTATATGAGTATGATATGATTTTAAAAAAAATTAAGAATTTACTTTCTATATTGGAAAGTCCAATGCAATTAATTGATATTGTAAGAAAAGAATTGATTGATATAAGAAAAAAATATTTTGATTTAAGAAGAACTGAAATTAGAGAACATGTTCCTGATATTAATACTGAAGATTTAATTTATCAAGAGGAAGTTGTTGTTACTTTGTCGCATAAAGGATATATAAAATATCAACCTCTATCTGACTATACTGCACAAAAAAGAGGTGGTAAAGGAAAATCTGCTGTTAGAATAAAAGAAGAAGATTTTATTGAAAGATTATTAGTTACTAATACTCATGCAAATATTTTATGTTTTTCTAATTTTGGTCGTCTTTACTGCATTAAAGTATATCAATTACCTCAATCAACAAGAGTTGCTAGAGGAAAACCAATCATTAATATTTTGCCTTTAAATAAAAGAGAAAGAATTACTGCTATATTTTCTTTAGATAAATTTAATAATACTTATTATATTTTAATGGTTACTTCTAAAGGAATCATTAAAAAAACAGCATTAAATGATTTTAAAAAACCAAGAAAAATAGGAATAATTGCTATTACTTTGCATAAAGATGATGAACTGGTTGGAGTAGATTTAACTAATGGAAAAAATCAAATTATGTTATTTTCTGCTTATGGTAAAGTAGTACGATTTACAGAAGATAAAGTACGACCAATGGGCCGTTTAGCTATTGGGATTAAAGGTATTAAATTAAAAGAAAATGATAGAGTAGTTTCTTTAATTATTCCAGATAATCATCAAGATATTTTGACAGTTACTGAAAATGGATATGGAAAAAGAACTGATCAAACCGAATATCCAATTAAATCTCGTGCTACTCAGGGAGTTATTGGAATGAAAATTAATAAAAGAAATGGAAAATTAATTAGTGCAATTCAAGTTACTAAAATTGATCAAATTATGTTAATTACTAATTCAGGGACATTAGTAAGAATTAGAGTTGAAGAGATTAATATGATTGGAAGGAATACACAAGGAGTTATATTAATTAGAACTGCTCCAGAAGAAAAAGTAGTTGCATTGCAACGTGTAGTTAATTCTGAAAAAATATTAAGAAAAATATAAATTAAAAATAAAAAATTTTTTTATATAGTTAAAATATAAAACATAAGATGATTGAAGAATATAAAAACGTTTTAACAAAAAAAACATATACTCCTGTGATGAGTCAATATTTAAAAATTAAATCAAAATACCCAAATATTTTGTTATTTTATCAAATGGGTGATTTTTATGAATTATTTTTTGATGATGCTAAAAAAGTTTCTAAATTACTTGATATTACTTTAACAAAGCGTGGTTATTCATTAAATGAAAATGTTCCTATGGCTGGTATACCTTGTCATAAAGTAGAGAAATATTTGATAAAACTAGTAAATTTAGGGGAATCAATTGCTATTTGTAATCAAGTTCGTAAAGTTTCAAGTTCTAATTTGTTATCTCGAAAAGTAGTTAAAATTATTACTCCAGGAACTATTGTAGATGAAGGACTTTTATCTGAAAGATCAGATAATTTATTAGCTGCAATTTGGGAGGAAAATAATCAATATGGATATGCTACACTAGATTTAACATCAGGTAGATTTGTTGTATCTGAAATATTCAATAATAATGATATGAGATCAGAATTATCAAGAACTAAACCAACAGAATTACTTTATCCAGAAAATTTTAAGAATTTAGATCTAATTAGTGATATTTCATTTTTACAATGTCGTCCTATATGGGAATTTGAATTAGATACTGCGAGACAACAGTTAAATTTACAATTTAAAACAAAAAATTTATTAGGTTTTGGAATTGAAAATTCTTTATTAGCATTAAGAGCTGCTGGTTGTGTTTTACAATATGCAAAAAATACACAGTGTACATCGTTAATGCATATTTCTAGTATTGTTTTAGAAAAACAAAAAGATATTATTATTATTGATCCAATTACTAGAAAAAATCTTGAATTAACAAAAAATTTTGATTTTGGATGTAAAAATACTTTGATTTCTATTTTGGATAAATGTGTTACTCCAATGGGCAGTAGAATGTTAAAACGTTGGTTAAGTTCTCCTTTACTTAATTTCAATATATTATATAATCGTCAAAATTCTATTAAAGATTTAAAAAAATATATTTTTGATCTTAAACCATATTTAAAAAATATAGCAGATTTAGAAAGGATATTTGCTCGTTTGGCTTTAAATTTAGCAAATCCTATTGATTTAAGTAAGATTCGTTTTTCTTTTAAACAATTTTCGCCAATCCAATTTATTTTAAAAAAAATAAAAAATGAATATTTAAATACGTTAAAAAATAAAATTAACCTTTTTCCATTTTTAACGAAATTATTAAATGATTCTCTTGTTAAAAATCCTCCAGCATTATTAAAATATGGTGGAGTAATTGTAAAAGGATATAATAAAAAGTTAGATAAATATAGATTATTAATAGAAAATAATAATCAATATTTAATTGAATTAGAAAAAAGAGAAAAAAAAACTTTAAAAGTTAATACTTTAAAAATTAATTTTCATTCAATATATGGATATTATATTCAAGTTAGTAAATTAGAAAGTTTAAAACTTCCTAGTTATTATATTGAAAAACAATCTTTAAAAAATGTTAAACGATATATAACAAAAGAACTTAAAGAATATGAATCAAGTTTATTAATTGCTAAAGAAAAAGCAATATCTCTTGAAAAAGAAATATATGAATCTATAATAAAATATTTGTTATCTCATTTGATAGATTTACAAAATAGTGCACAAGCATTAGCAGAATTAGACGTACTATTAAATTTGTCAGAAAGATCTGAAGTATTAAACTATAATTGTCCTGTTTTAAAAAAAGAAAGAGGAATAAAAATTATTGAAGGAAGACATCCAGTAGTTGAACAATCCAAATCTCATTTATTTATTTCAAATTCTGTTGATTTAAATAAAAAAAATCGTTTAATGATTATTACTGGACCTAATATGGGTGGTAAAAGTACTTACATGCGTCAAATTGCCATAATAGTTTTATTAACTTTTATTGGTAGTTTTGTTCCAGCTAAATCAGCAGTTATTGGTCCAATTGATCAAATTTTTACTCGTATTGGATCGTCAGATAGTCTTGCAACAGGACAATCTACTTTTATGTTGGAAATGACAGAGACAGCAAATATATTAAATAATGCAACAGAAAATAGTTTGGTATTAATTGATGAAATTGGAAGAGGAACATCAACATATGATGGTTTAGCTATAGCTTGGTCATGTGCTCTTTACCTTTTAAATAAAATTAAATCTATGACTTTATTTTCTACGCATTATTTTGAATTGACCAAATTGGAAGAAAAAAATAATGGAATTACTAATGTTCATTTAGATGTTGTAAAATACAAAAATGAAATTTCTTTTTTATATCAAGTAAAGAATGGACCATCCTATAATAGTTATGGAATAGATGTAGCTAGACTTGCTGGATTACCTAAAGAAGTTATATATCAATCTAAAAAAAAAATTATAGAATTAAATCGCAATCAATTAAAATTAAGGAGTTCTGATAAAAAAATAAAAAAAAATAAATATAGGAATATGTTTTTAGTAGTAAACAATATAAAATCGATTGATATTGATTCATTAACTCCTAAAAAAGCTTTATTTTTTTTATACTCTCTTAAAAAAATGTTAAATAAATAATTTATAATTATATGTACTTAAAAAATTATTTTTTTGATCTTTGATCATCAATTAAGATATTTTTCTTAAAATTGAATTTAAATAAATCTTTTTTTAACATAATTTTTTTATAATGACTAATAATAAAAATATTTTTTTGTCCATTTTGTTCTACAATACCTAATTCTTCTAATTTTCCATTAGATTGAATGGTAATGAAAAAATATTTAAAATTAAGATTTTTTAATTTTGGTACTAAAAAGAAATTATTTTTATTCTGATTGATCTTATATTGTTCCCAATTTTTTTTATCATGATTTGTAAATAGTACAAACGGTGTATTTAGATTTAAATCAGATAGCAGAATAATAGTAACTTGTTTAAGTGATGGATGATAATAGTAAATATTTTTACTGTCAGAAATAATTAAGTTTTCTTCTGGATAAATTGTTTGTATTTTAAATGTATTTGTATTTTTCATCCATATATTTCCTTGACTTTCTTCTATATTTAATCCAGATTGATCAATAATTTTTTGATTAAATTTTCCACAAAATCCATTGATTTTTTCTAAACGTTTTTGTAATTCAAGAGATGGTAAATTTGATGAGAAAATAGGTTTAATATATAAAATTATGTAAAATAATAAAATAATTTTTTTTATTTTCATTTTTTTCTAAAAAAGATGATGAATATAATTGATAGATTAATATATCTATTTTATTGTTTTTTATAAATAAAAAAAATTAATTTTTTTTAAAAAAATTAACTATTTTTTTTATTTCTTCTTCTTTAATAAAAGGAGAGTGTGCTCTAATTGGTATAGATGAATTTTGAGGTAAATATAACATATCTCCTTTTCCTGTTAAAGATTCAGCTCCGTCTTGATCTAATATAATTCTAGATTCTATTTTACTTGATACTGTAAAAGCAATTCTTGAAGGTATATTAGCTTTAATTAGACCATTGATAATATTTGCTGATGGTCTTTGAGTAGATAAAATGATATGTATTCCAGAAGCACGAGATTTTTGAACTAATTTTATAATTAAAGGAACAATTTCTTTATTTTGCATTATTAGATCGGCAAATTCATCAATTATTATAATAATATATGGTTCTTTTTTTAAAGTTTTTTTAAAATTATTAGTTTTTAAGATTAATTTATTTAATTTTTTTTTGTTTTTTATTTTTTTAATTTTGTTATTAAAATTTTTTAAATTTTTTACTTGTAAAAAATTCATTATGTTAAATCTTCTTTCCATTTCTTGAATACACCATTTTAGTATTTCAATAGAATCTTGTATATTAGTAATAATGTTATTAATTAAATGCGGTATTCCTTGATAAATAGAAAATTCTAATATTTTAGGATCAATAATAATAAATTGAATATCTTTTGGTTTTTTTTTATACAAAATAGATATAATCATGGAATTAATCCACATTGATTTTCCAGATCCAGTGCTTCCTGCTACTAATAGATGTGGCATGGTTTCTAAATTTTTTATTAATAATTTACCTTCCACATCTTTACCTAATAAAATAGGTATTTTAGTTTGATTTTTTTTAAATTTATTACAATTGATTATGGAAATAAGATTTATTATTTCACGATTCTTGTTAAGAATATCTATTCCTATATATGGTTTTTCATGAATAGATTCTATTATTTTGATTTTTTGTGTAGATAAAGAACATGCTAAATCTTGAGATAAATTAGAGATTTGTTTAATCCTTACTCCAGGAGCTAATTTTAAATAAAATCTCGTTATAACAGGTCCATGACAAAATTCTATTACTTTAGCTGAAATATTAAAATTCATTAATTCACATTCAAGTTGCTTACTTTGTTGATAAAAAATATTTTTTTCTTTTTTCTTCTTTTTTCGACAAATTTTTAAATGTTTTATTTTTTCTTCTTTTAAAGAAATAGAAAATATTTTTTTTAACAAAAAAAATATAAAACTTAAAAAAGATATTACAATTTTTTTTGTAAATTTTATTAGCAAAAAACTAACAGGCATTAAACATCCTAGTACAAACAAAAAAAATAAAGATAATTTTAATTGTAAATTATTCATAATTTCTTTAATATATAAAGGTGTTGTTTTTTTAAAATATCTTATATATATAATATAAGATGATATTTTTATATAAATATTTAATAGAATAAGATAAAATCTAATTTTTTTATATTTTTACATAAATTTTTATGAAAAAAACTAAATATAGTGATCTCATTATTCTTGGATCTGGACCTGCTGGATATACAGCTGCTATTTATGCGGCAAGAGCAAATTTAAATTTATTTTTAATTACAGGAATACAACAGGGAGGTCAATTAACTACAACTAATGAAGTTGAAAATTGGCCTGGTGAACCTTTAAATGTATTAGGTCCAGTTTTAATGGATCGTATGTATGAGCATGTTAAAAAATTTATTTCAAAAAAGAATATTATTAATGATCATATTTATAGTGTAAATATTGAACAGAATCCATTCCAATTGTTTGGAGAAAATAATAATTATATATGTAAATCTTTAATAATTGCAACAGGTGCGTCTCCTAGATATTTAGGATTAGAGAATGAAAAAAAATATTTGGGTAGAGGTGTTTCTACTTGTGCTACATGCGATGGGTTTTTTTATAAGAATAAAGAAGTTGCTATTATTGGCGGTGGAAATACAGCAATTGAAGAGGCAATATATTTATCAAATATTGCTAAAAAAGTATATTTAATTCATCGTAGAGATAAGTTTAGAGCAGAAAAAATTATCATAAAAAGGTTAAAAAAAAAAATAAAAGAAAAAAATATAGTTTTGCATACTAATTGCATTATCAATGATATTATAGGTGATGATAATGGTATTAATGGAATAAAAATTTTTTCAAAAGATCAAAAATTAACATTTACTATTTTTGTTTCTGGAATATTTATAGCAATTGGACATATACCTAATACTCAAATTTTTAAAAATCAATTAAACTTGAAAAATGGTTACATTGAAGTAAATTCAGGATATCAAGGTAATGCAACGAAAACATCAGTTAATGGAGTTTTTGCTGCTGGAGATGTTATAGATCCAATATATCGTCAAGCGATAACTTCAGCTGCTTCAGGTTGTATGGCAGCAATTGATGCAGAACATTTTTTAGAAAAATAATCAAAAATTTAAAAAATTATCAAAAATATGTATATATTTAAAAATATAAATGAAGATAGTATCTTTTAATATTAATGGTATAAGAGCACATATACATCAATTATATGAAATCATAAATAAGTATAATCCGGATATTATTGGATTACAAGAAACTAAAGTGCACGATTTATTGTTTCCATGTGATAAAATTAATAATTTAGGATATGGATGTACATATTATGGTCAAAAGTCTCATTATGGTGTTGCTTTATTATATAAAAAAAAACCTTTAAAAATTTATAAAGGATTACCAAATGATCAAAAAAATGTACAACCCAGAGTAATATCTGCAATTTTTAAGATTGAAACAGGAAGTATGATTACTATCATAAATAGTTATTTTCCAAATGGAGAAAATAAAAAACATCCTATAAAATTTCCTGCTAAAAAAAAATTTTTTAAAGATTTTATCTCTTATTTAAAATCAATATTTTTTTATAAATCAAAAATTGTTATTATTGGAGATATGAATATTAGTCCAAGTGATTTAGATATTGGTATTGGATTAGCTAATATGATTCGTTGGTTAAAGATTGGAAAATGTGCTTTCTTACCAGAAGAAAGAAATTGGATTCAATTAATTCAAGATATTGGTTTTATTGATGTTTATCGAAAAAAAAATCCTAAAATAAAAGACAAATTTTCTTGGTTTGATTATCGTTCAAATGGTTTTAAATTTAATCGAGGTTTAAGAATAGATTTAATTTTATCTTCTTTAGAAGTTTTTAAAAAATGTAGTCAAATAGATATTGATTATGAAATTAGATCTATGCATAAACCATCAGATCATGCACCAGTTTGGGCTGATTTTGATTATGTTATCCTTTAATTTTTTAAAATATTTTTTTAAATAAAAATTGGATATTTATATTAAATATTTTTGGTGAGATGTCTGAGTGGTTGAAAGAGCATGATTGGAAATCATGTATACATACTAAATATGTATCAAGGGTTCGAATCCCTTTCTCACCTTAAATAAAGAAAAATAATGTATCAATTAATCTTAATAACATTAAAACTTTTAATTAAATCATCTAATTCTTTTATTTGTTTTAAAAAAGGTTCTAGTTTTTTTAATGGTAGTGCAGATGCACCATCACATTTTGCTTTATCTGGATTAGGATGTGATTCTAAAAATAAACCTGCTAAACCAACTGCAATTCCAGCTCTTGCTAATTCTACTATTTGATTTCTTCTTCCATTTGAAATTAAACTGTCTGGATTTCGAAATTGTAATGAATGAGTAACATCGAAAATTATTGGCAATCCATGTGAAATTTTTTTCATAATATTAAATCCTAACATATCAACTATTAAATTATCGTATCCAAATGTAACACCTCTTTCACAAATAATTATATTTTCATTACCTAATTTTTTAAATTTTTTAATAATATTTCCAATTTGAGCAGGACTAATGAATGGAGGTTTTTTAATATTTATAATTTTATTACTTGTTGCAATTTTTTTAATAAGATCAGTTTGTCGGCCTAGAAATGCAGGTAGTTGAATTATGTCGACTATTTTTGATATTAATGGAACTTGATTTTGTTCATGAACATCTGTAATAATTTTTACGTTAAATTCTTTTTTAATTTTTTTAAAAATTTGAATCCCTTTTTTAATTCCAGGCCCTCTGTATGATTGAATAGAAGAACGATTTGCTTTATCAAAAGATGCTTTAAATATATAAGGTATTTTAAGTTTTTCTGTAATTTTTACGTATTTTTCACATATTTGCATTGCTAAGTCATATGACTCTAACACATTCATTCCTCCAAATAAAACGAATGGAAGATGATTAGCAATTTTAATTTTGTCGAGATATATAATTTTATTACACATTTAATACACTCTTTAATAAAAAAAATTATAAAAATATTATTTTTTTAATGATAAAAACTATGTATTTATATGATATTAAAAATATTGATATTTACCAATAGTAATTCTATCAAAATTATTATAATCTTTAATAGATAAAATATTTTTATACTTGTATTTTCTAAATAAAAATTGTACTCTTTTTTTTTGAAATTCACTATGTTCAATCAAAAGCCAACCTTTATTTTTTAAATAAAAAGTGGCATTATTTATAATGATTTCAATATCTTTTAAACCATTGTTTTTAGAAATTAATGCTATTTTTGGTTCAAATCTGATATCATTTAATTCTAAACTAACATTAGATGAAGAAATGTAAGGAGGGTTACTAACAATAATATTAAATTTAGAATTCTTGGATATTTTACTAAACCAATTGCTTTGATAAAAATTAACGTTTTTTATTTTTAATAAACGAGAATTGTATTTTGCAATTTTTATTGCATGATGACTGATATCTACTCCAGTAATTTGAGATTTTTTTAATTCTTTAGCTAGTGCTAAAGATATTGCTCCTGTTCCAGTACCTAAATCTAGAATTTTATTTTTTTTATTATTATTAATAAGTATTAGACTTTGTTCAACTAAAGATTCTGTTTCTGGACGAGGAATAAAAGTTTTTTTAGAAACATAAATAGGAATAGACCAGAATTCTTTTTTTTTTGTTATATAAGATATCGGATAACCAATATAACGTTTTTTTAATAAAAAATTTAGTTTTTTTAATTTTTTTTTATGAATTTGTGTTTCTTGAAAAGCTAAAATATAACAAATTTTTTTTTTACGATGTGTTTTAATAATATGAAAGCATCTAACTGAGGTGTTTTACTATATATTAAAGTTTTTGTTGCATGATGTATCCAATCTTGATAATTCATTGTTTTTTTCCAAAAAATTATTAATTTTTTCAATTTGGTTGTGTTTGATTAAATGTTTTAAAATGATTTCTAATTTTCCATTCATTACTTCTTCGAGTTGATATATTGTTAAATTGATACGATGATCTGTAATTCTACCTTGTATAAAATTATATGTTCTGATTCTATCAGATCTTTCTCCAGAACCTAATAAAATTTTTCTTTGCAATGTTTCTTTTTCATGTTTTTTTTTATTTTCAATTGCTTTTAATCTTGATGCTAATACAGAAATAGCTTTCGATTTATTTTTATGTTGAGATCTTTCATTTTGACATTCCACCACTATTCCAGTTGGAATGTGTGTAATACGAATTGCTGAGTCTGTTGTATTGACATGTTGTCCTCCTGCTCCAGACGAGCGAAAAGTATCTATTCTAAGATCATTTAAATTAATTTGATTTATTTCTTTTTTAGAAACAAATGGAATTACGGCAACTGTACATGTAGATGTATGTATTCTTCCTTGAGATTCTGTATTTGGAACACGTTGTACTCTATGTCCTCCTGATTCAAATTGAAGATAGTAGTATGTATTTTTACCACTAATTTTCGTGATAATTTCTTTATATCCCCCATGCTCACCTGGATGGAAATTAATTATTTCTAATAACCAATTATTAATTTCTGCATAGCGATAATACATTCTAAAAAGATTTCCAGCAAAAATTGCAGATTCATGACCACCAGTAGCTGATCTTATTTCTAATAAGCAATTTTTTTTATCTTCTGATTTTTTAGGTAATAAATTTAAATATATTTTTTTTTTTAATTCTTGATTATATTTTTCTAATTTTTCTAATTCAATTTTTGCTATTTCATAAATTTCCTTATCGTTAAGTAATATTTTTGTATTTTTAATATTTTTTTGAACTTTTTTCCATTTTTTAAATATATGAACAATATTTTTTAAACTTGAATATTCTTTTGACAAAGATATCAATAATTTTGAGTTATTAACTGTATCAATTTTGATTAAATCTTGTTTAATTTTCTTGTATCGTTTTTCTAAATCGTTTAATTTATTTATAATAATGTCATGCATTCATTTTATTTCCTATATTTTAATATTTTTTTATTTTGTAAAATGATTTAAAATCTGTTATAAATGAACAATTTTTTTCAGGTTAAAGTAATTATAATTATTTTAATATTCATTTGGAAGATATTTTTCAAAATATGGATTAAAAAAAATCAAAAAGGATTCATTAATGATATCATTTCGTCATTTTAAATATTTTTCATATTACAAAATTTTATTTTTTTTAATGATTTTATTTTTTTTATCATCTTGTGTTTTACATAATGAAAATATAAAAATTAAAAAAATTGATTTTAAAAAAAATGTTTTATGGAATAAAAATAAAAAAATATTAAAAAAACTAGAAAATTTAAAAGTTAAAGGCACTATTTATTATTTAAATAACAAAAATATAATTTATTGTAAATTTATTTTACAGCAAAAAAATTTATTTCAATATTCTATCTTAATTAAAGATCCGTTAGGATTTTATCAATATATGATTAATGTATCATATGATAATATTGATTTCAAAAATCAACATGGTACATTTTATAATAGAGATATTTTTCAGATCAAAAAAAATATATTGAATCAATATTCATCAATATTCAATTTAATTAAAAATTTATCATATTGGATTATTGGTTTGCCAAAAAATAAATCTTTGATAACAATAAATAATTTTGGTTTTTTAAAATCTATTAAATATATTGATAAAAATGAAAGATATTTTATTAAATATCTTTCTTTTTATAAAAAAAGAGATATTTTCTTGCCAAAAAATATTGAAATTCAATGGAAAAAAGAATTATTTGTTCTTAAAATAAATAACTGGATTTATTATTCATGAAATTAATATGGCCATCACCTGCAAAAATAAATTTATTTCTTTATATTCTTAATAAAAGAAGGGATCATTATCATGAGATACAAACTTTTTTTCAATTAATTAATTATTGTGATTTTATTTATATGAAATTTAGAAATGATGATTTAATTAAATTACATACTTTAGATAAAAGATTAAATAAAAAAAATAATTTAATTATTAAAGCAGCTTTTTTATTAAAACAATATATTATTGAAAAAAATGAAAAAAATTATTGTCGAGGGATAGATATATATCTTAATAAAAATATTCCTATTGGATCTGGATTAGGTGGAGGTTCATCTAATGCTGCTACTACATTAATTGCTTTAAATTATTATTGGAAATCTAATATTAATAATAAAGAATTTTTAATATTAGCAAAAAAACTTGGTGCTGATGTACCTTTATTTATCAAAGGTAGGACAGGATTTGCAGAAGGAATTGGAGAAAAAATCATTCCAATAAAATTGAAAAAAAAGTGGTATTTGATTTTGTATCCTAAATTAGAAATATCTACTCTAAAAATATTTTCAAATTTTAAATTTAAAAAACGTTCCTATAAATTTTCATTGATAGAATTATTAAATAAACCATATCATAATGATTTCGAAAAAATAGTAAGAGATCAATTTCCTAAGGTTGAAGCTTTATTTTCTTGGTTATCTCAATATAAATCTTGTTATTTAACTGGAACTGGTAGTAGTGTTTTTGCTGAATTTTATAAAAAAGAAAAAAAAATAGCTTATAAATTATTAAATAAAATTCCAAATTGGGTTTTTGGTTTTGTTTCTAGTAGTATGAACAAATCTACTTTAAATATTTTACGTAAAAACATATAAAAATGAAAATTTTTATTAAATCTAGATAATAATTATTAATTTTTAATTGAGTTTTTGTATGCCAAATATGAAAATTTTTTCTGGAAATGCTACATTATATCTTGCTAAAAATATTGCTAATCGATTATATGCTACACTTGGAAATGCTACAGTAGGTCGATTTAGTGATGGTGAAATAAGTGTAGAAATTAATGAAAACGTACGAGGAGATGATATATTTATCATACAATCTACTTGTGCTCCTACAAATGATAATTTAATGGAATTAGTAGTCATGGTAGATGCATTACGTCGTGCTTCTGCTGGAAGAATTACTGCTGTAATTCCTTACTTTGGATATTCTAGACAAGATCGTAGAGTAAGATCAGCTAGAGTACCAATTACAGCTAAGATAGTTGCTGATTTTTTATCTAGTGTAGGAGTGGATAGAGTTTTAACTGTTGATTTACATGCAGAACAAATTCAAGGTTTTTTTGATGTGCCAGTAGATAATGTTTTTGGTAGTGCTGTTTTATTAGATGATATGCTTAAAAAAGAATTAGATAATCCAATTGTAGTATCTCCTGATATTGGTGGAGTAGTACGTGCACGTGCAATTGCAAAATTATTATATGATACTGATATGGCAATTATTGATAAAAGAAGACCACGTGCAAATGTTTCTAAAATTATGAACATTATAGGAGATGTTGCTCGTCGTGATTGCATTTTAGTAGATGATATGATTGATACTGGAGGGACAATGTGTCAAGCAGCAGAAGTATTGAAAGAAAGAGGTGCAAAACGTGTTTTTGCATATGCTACTCATCCAATATTTTCTGGAAATACAGTTTTAAAAATTAAGAATTCTCTTATTGATGAAGTGGTAGTATGTGATACTATTCCACTTTCTTCTGAAATTAAAAAATTAAATAAAGTACGTTCTTTAACTTTATCTGATATGTTAGCAGAAGCTATTAGAAGAATTAGTAATGAAGAATCGATATCGGCTATGTTTGAACATTAGTTATAAAATTATATTTTATATATATTGTATATTTTAAATACAATTACAATATAATATTTAATTATTTTAAAGTAATTATTAGAAATTAAAAATTCTATTAATACATATAAAACTGTTATAATGAATAAAATTAAATTAATTGTTGGTTTGGGAAATCCAGAAAAAAAATATTTTCTTACTAGACATAATATTGGATATTGGTATTTAAATTTATTAATGAGAAATTATAATATAATTTCTAAAAAAAAATATCCTTTAGGATATATTCATCAAATTATGATAGAAAATAATAAGGTATTTTTACTTTTTCCTAAAACATATATTAATTTGAGTGGTTTATCTGTATCTTATATTAAAGATATTTATTCAATAAAAAATAATGAAATACTTATAGCTTATGATGATTTAACTCTACCAATTGGTAGAGCAAAAATTAAATTTGGTAATACTTATGTTACTCATAATGGAATTAGAAATATTGAAGACGTTTTGAAAAATAATAATTTTTATCGTTTGAGAATTGGGATAGGTCATCCAGGAAAAAAACAAAATGTTACAAGATTTTTATTAAATATACCATCTATTAGAGAAAGAAAAATTATTAATTATTGTATAAATAAAATTGTTTTAGCTACAAAATTTTTTTTTAGTGAAGGACCAAATAAAGCTATTAATTATTTACATAATTTAAAATAGAAAATTTAACATAATGGGTTTATGATGTCTTTTAAATTAGGAATTATAGGTTTGCCTAACGTAGGAAAATCTACTTTATTTAATTTGTTAACAAATTCAATGATTGAATCTGCCAATTATCCATTTTGTACTATTGATCCGAATATAGCAATAGTGCCTATTCAAGATTGTAGATTATATCAAATTGCAGAAATAGTAAAACCAAAAAAAATATCTCCAAGTACAATAGAATTTATAGATATTGCAGGATTAGTAAAAAATGCTCATAAAGGATCAGGTTTAGGAAATAATTTTTTAAATAACATTAAAAATGTAAACGCAATTATTCATTTAATCCGCTGTTTTAAAGACGATAAAATTATTCATGTTTATAAGAACATTGATCCTATTCGTGATATGAATATTGTTCATAAAGAATTATTGTTTTCTGATTTACATCTTTGTGAACGTAGTTTAAAACGTGTCAAAAAAAGTAATATTTTAAATAGAACAAATCATGAAAATAAAGAAGAAATTCGTATTTTAGAGAAATGTTTTGCTCATCTTCAAAATTTTAAAATGTTAAGTACTTTATCTTTGAATGATAAAGAAATAAAAGTAATTGATTATCTTCAGTTTTTAACTTTAAAACCAATAATGTATATTGCTAATGTTGATCATAATAATACAAATAGCAAAAATATATATTTAAAAAATTTAGAAGAATATTTCAAAGATAAAAATATAAAGTGTATTATTCGAATATATGCAAAATCAAAACAAAGAAATATTAATTTTAATAAAAAAAATGAATTAAATATGCAATTAAATTCAATTATAAATAAAAGTTTTAAATTATTGAATTTAAATACTTTTTTTACTGTTGGGAAAAAAGAAGTCAAATCATGGATAGTTAAAAAAGGTGTAACAGCATTAGAAGCTGCAAATATGATACATAGTGATATAAAAAAAGGTTTTATTCGTGCTAAAACTATTTCTATTAATGATTTTATTAAATATAAAGGAGAGATAAATGTTAAAAAATTTGGAAAAATAAGATTAGAAGGTAAAAAATATATTATTCAAGATGGAGATATATTAAATTTTTTGTTTAATATTTAGCTAATTAACGGTTTCTAAATATTATTCTTCCTTTACTTAAATCATAAGGTGTTAATTGAACAATAACTTTATCTCCAGTTAATATCCTAATATAATTTTTTCTCATTTTTCCTGAAATATGAGCTATTATTATATGTTCATTTTCTAATTTAACTCTAAACATTGTATTCGGTAAAGTATCTAGCACAACACCTGACATTTCTATATTTTCTTCTTTATTCATTTGAGTCTCTTTATATTTTTTTTCAAAAAAACAATTTTGACATATTTTATTCAGATAGTTTTAAATTTAAAACTACTATTTTCAATAGTATACAAATAAAATTTATTATCAACAATAATTTTATAAAAATATTTACATATTTTTTTGAACAAAAAATTGAAATATAGAATTTTTTTTATTAATAGCACGAGATTCAAATTTACTTATTAATTGATTGGAAATAAGTTTTATATAATTATTTAAAAATGGAAAATATGATTTCTGATCATTAATTAAACTAATGTTGTTAATAATGTGATTTGCATATGAACTACAATCCGTCATTATATGAATAATACCTTTATTTCTTAATTTTTTTAAAAGTATCTCCAAAAAAATTTTTTTTATCATTCTCCGTTTATGATGTTTTCTTTTATGCCAAGGATCAGGAAAAAAAATTTGTATTACAGATAATGAATTATTCGGAATCATTAATTTTAAAACGGATATTGCATCATAATAGATAATTTTTAAATTTTTTATATTTTCTTTTTCAGCTTGAATAAAACAAGAAAAAATTCCTTTTTTATATACTTCTATTCCTAAAATATTTTTTTTAGTATTTTTTTTTGCTGTTTGAATTAATAATTTACCGGATCCAAAACCTATTTCTAATATAACAGGGTATGTATTATGAAATATTTCTTTTATTGATATTGGATTATTTACAAAATTTAATCCAAAATAGGGCCATAATTTTTTAAATATTTCTTGTTTTTTTTGATTTAATTTTCTATTTCTTAAAACAAAACTATGTATATGATGCATAATAGAAATATTTTATTTATTATGATAAATAATTTATTATATATATTTTAAAAATTTTCTAAAGTAAATTATGAATAATTTAGTTTTTTCTTCTCTTATAATTGAATGGTATACAAAATATGGTAGAAAATATTTACCATGGCAAATTGAAAATAATGATTATTATGTTTGGGTTTCTGAAATTATGCTACAACAAACTCAAGTAAAAACTGTAATTCCTTATTTTAAAAAGTTTATTTCATTTTGTCCTAATGTGATATCTGTAGCAAATAAAAATATAAATGAAATTTATTATCTCTGGAATGGTTTAGGATATTATAATAGAGCAAAAAATTTATATAATGCAGCTAAAAAAATATTAAATGTTTATAATGGAATTTTTCCTAATTCATTTGATGAAATAATTAAATTGCCAGGAATTGGTCGTTCTACAGCCGGTGCAATTTTATCATTGTCAAGAAATCAATGTTTTCCAATTTTAGATGGCAATGTAAAAAGAATTTTAAGTCGTTATTATGGAATTTATGAATATATCAATAAAAAAAAAACTGAAAATAAATTATGGAATTTAATGAATCAAATAATTTCTAAAAAATATCCTAGAAAGTTCAATCAAGGTATGATGGATTTAGGTTCTCAAATTTGTACTTATAGAAATCCAAAATGTTATATTTGTCCTTTAAATAAAAAATGTTATGCATTTATAAACAATACTTTTAATGAACTTCCAAATAAAAAAATAATAAGAATTAAATTAAATAAAAAAATATGGATAGTCATTTTAGAAAAAAATAATAATTTTTGGTTGGAGAAACGTTTAAATACTGGAATTTTATCTAATTTATATAGCTTTCCAGAATTTACTAGTTTACATAAACTATATCAATGGTTAAAAAAAAAAGAAATCAATAAAGTTTCTTTAAAAGAAATCAAATCTTTTCAACATTATTTAAGTCATATAAATTTAAATATTTTTCCAATTTATTGTTCTATAAATGAAAATATTATCAAGCTAGATAAAAAAAAAGGTATTTGGTATAATAAAAAACAAGATATTAAAGTTGGAATACCAACAATAG